>JAITXK010000112.1 GCA_031284765.1 Candidatus Symbiothrix sp. | reverse complement strand
ATAGCGCACAAAGAAAAAGAAATGCTTTTTTCATTTTAAAATATGTTTTTGTTTATATTAAAGATTAAAATCACGGCGCAAAAATAAACCCAATAAAAAAAATCCATGTCTAATTATCAGTAAAAAAGGTCGAAATATCTATTTTCAGATAAAAATTACTGATAATTCGACCTAAATTTAGGGAGTTAGGCTATTATTTATCAAACCTTTTCTCTGTTCGGATGAGGTTCTACCCAATATCGTCAACTCATCCGGCTTGCCGTTCAAATGGTTATGGTAGCCGGTTTTTATCCGGATGGATAGCAAAAAGTGACATTCCCGCCTTATCATAAAGAAAAATAATTTTATGCTCAAAATAAGATTTAGCCCTTTTGCCGGGAAATTTTATAATAAACAATGTTCCAAAATTAATTAACTTGATTTATATCAATGAATTAGAAGAGTGTTTTTTATTATACATTAAAAATATGTATCTTTGCAAAACAAATAAGAAAAAAACATGTCTGAATTATCTCCATTAATTATTGATTTAGCGTTGATTCTGGTTGTAGCAAGTGGGTTTTCTTTGCTCTTCAAGTGGTTGAAACAGCCGGTGGTGTTGGCTTATATTGTTGCGGGAATCGTGATTTCGTTTATCATCCCTCAGCATAGCGAGGGGTCTGAGAACATTGAAACCTGGGCGGAAATCGGAATTATTTTTCTATTGTTCGGTTTGGGTTTGGAGTTCAGTTTCAAGAAATTGATGAAAGTTGGCCCCACAGCGTTCATTTCCACTATTTTTGTCGTAGTTTCGATGATTGGCTTGGGTTATTTGACAGGACTTTGTTTCGGATGGGGACATCAGACCAGTCTTTTTCTCGGAGCAATGCTCTGCATGTCGTCCACAATGATTATTATCAAGGTGTTCGACGATTTGAATTTGACCAAGAAAAGCTTTGCCGGCATTGTATTGGGCATGTTGATTATTGAAGATTTGGTGGCGGTGCTGCTGATGGTGCTGTTGTCCACAATTGGTGTCAGTCAGCATTTTCAGGGGACGGAAATGTTGTTCAGTTTATTCAAGTTGGTTGCGTTCCTGCTGTTTTGGTTTTTATTGGGAACTTTTCTTATTCCCAGCATTTTACGCACCATGAAACGGTTTCTGAACGATGAAACCTTATTATTGTTTGCATTAGCCTTGTGCTTGGGCATGGTTTATTTGGCTACTTTGGCCGGCTTTTCATCGGCTTTGGGAGCATTTATCATGGGTTCGATTTTGGCGGAAACCTTGGATGCCGAACGCATCGACAAGATGATTATGCCAATTAAGAATTTCTTTGGAGCCATTTTCTTTGTTTCAGTCGGTATGATGATTAATGTTGCTTCGTTAGGCGCCTACATTGTTCCTATTCTGATTATCAGTCTGGTGGTTATTATCGGTCAGATGCTTTTCGCAACGACAGGTATTTTATTGGCCGGTCAGAATCTGAAAACGGCCACCGCGGCCGGTTTTTCGTTGACGCAAATCGGTGAATTTTCATATATTATTGCCGGCTTGGGATTGAGTTTGGGCGTTATAGAGCCCTCTCTGTATCAAATAATCGTATCGGCTTCGGTGCTGACTATTTTTGCTACGCCCTACATGATGAAATTGTCCGGTCCCGCCTATCAATATTTAGAAAGGGTGTTGCCGGAAAGTTGGCAAAACTTTTTGAATAAAAATGCTTCGGGTGCACATCCGGTCAATCAAAACAGCATTTGGTACGCATTTTTACGAAAGGTAGCCGTGAATGCCTTGATTTATTACTTGTTGTGCATTATTATTGTGTTTTTCACATTGAACTATGGTGTGCCGACTGTGCAAGAGTTTATGCCCGGATGGAAAGGCAATCTCGTTTCGGCCATCGTTATTTTATTGCTGATTTCTCCTTTCTTACGGAATATTATTGTCAAGCAAGAACATTCGACCGAGTTTTTGCGTTTGTGGCGCGTCAATAAAGGCTATCGCGGGCCGCTGGTGTTCACGATTGTGATTCGTATTTTGATGTGTTGCGGTTTGATTATGTACGTGCTGTTCAATCTTTTCCATACAAATTTTGTGATTGCGCTGACCTTGGCGTTGATCATCTTAATCCTCTTTATGACTTCCCGCCGTCTGCGGCATCAAACCATCAAATTGGAACGCCGTTTCAAAGAAAATCTGAATGAAAAAGAACAATTTGAGGAATCGCAAAAACCGCTCACGCAAGGCTTTACCAATCACTTGTTGGAAAGGGATTTGCACTTGTCCGACTTTTTGATTCAACCGCAATTTTCGATTGTGGGAAAAACACTGAAAGAATTGCAATTCCGGCAAGCGTTTGGAGTAAATATTGTAACGATTGTCCGCGGAGATACGCGCATCAACATTCCGAACGGCGATGAACGGGTATATCCAAACGACCATTTGATTGTTTTAGGAACGGATACCCAAATTGAATTATTCCAACAACAGATTGAAGTGAAGAAACAAAAATATGCCGGATACCAAGAGAAACCGGCACATGAAGTGGTTTTAAGGCAACTCGAAATTGAGTCGGATTCGCCTCTGATTGGAAAGAATATTCAAACTTCACGCATACAAAGCGATTATGATTGCATGATTGTCGGGGTGGAACGGAACCACTATTCAATTCTCAATCCCAAAGCAGATTTGAATTTCGCAGAAGGCGATATTGTTTGGATTGTCGGCGAAAGCAAAAATATCAAACAATTGAAAAACTTGTGCAATTGCAGCGTAACACAATAACGGCTTATCTGACTGCCTTCAGACTCATATCCAAACTTTTAATGGAGTGTGTGAGCGCACCGATCGAAATATAATCCACCCCTGTTTCGGCATATTGACGGATGGTTTCTTTCGTTATACCGCCCGATGATTCGAGTGCGTAACGTCCGTGAACGATTTCCACCGCTTTGCGCGTATCTTCCACATTGAAGTTATCGAGCATGATGCGGTCTATGCCGCCCACGCGCAAGGCTTCATTCAGTTCATCAAAATTGCGGACTTCAATTTCGATGGGCATTTGCTTGCCTTTTTTCCACAGATATTCTTTGGCGCGGACAATGGCATTTTCGATACCGCCGGCAAAATCCACATGATTGTCTTTCAGCAAAATCATATCGAACAGGCCAATGCGGTGGTTTTCACCTCCTCCTATTTTCACGGCTTCCTTTTCCAGCATACGCATGCCCGGGGTGGTTTTTCGTGTATCCAAAATGCGGGTATTCGTGCCTTCCAGCAGTTTGACGTAGTGGTTGGTGGTGGTGGCGATGCCACTCATGCGCTGCATCACGTTCAGCACCAAACGCTCGGTTTGCAATAACGATTGTACTTTTCCATCCACTGTAAATGCAATGTCGCCGTATTTTACGGGCGTTCCGTCGGGAATGTAAACTGTGAGTTTCAAATCGCGGTCGAAGGTATGGAAAATCTGTTCGGCAATGGATACGCCTGCCAAAACGCCTTCTTCTTTAATGATTAACTGCACTTTGCCTTGCGCTGTGGCGGAGATGGTCGAAAACGTGGTGTGGTCACCATCGCCAATATCTTCTTTGAATGCTAATTGGATGAGTTCGTCAATGAGTTCCTGTTTCATTTCATTTTGTTTTATTGAATATTTATTTAAACCGTTTGCCCACTTCCTCTTCCGAAAGAATTGAAACAATCATTTTTCCATCGGGCGTATAATTCGGCGAATCGGACGAAAATAATTTGGCAATCAAGGATTGCGCTTCCTCTTCCGAAAGCGCTTTGCCATACGAAATAGCCGCCTTTTGCGCCAAAGCCAAAGCCAGTGACTCCGTGATTTCTTCCGTGATTTCACAACCGGTTTCCAAAACTTTTTCCACCATGTCACGCAAGGTTTCGATGGTATCCACGTTTTCCAATCCCGCAGGAATGCCGTTGATGGAATAGGTATTGCCACCCAGATTGGCTAAATCGAAGCCTATAAACGCCAAATCATCCAAGATACAAGGCAAAATGGCGGCTTGTTTGGGCGTAAAGGCAATCATTTCGGGGAAAAGCAGTTTTTGTGACACGCCCTGTTTTTGAGTCATGCGGCGGATATAATCGTCGAACAAAATGCGGATATGCGCCCGTCGCTGGTCGATAATCGTCAAGCCCGATTTCAACGAAGTGATCAGGTAACGCCCTTTGTGTTGCAAAAAACTGTCTTGTGAATCCGGCCGGTTTTCTTGTTTGTCGTTAGAAAAAAACGTATTATGGACAGGAATACCATCGGAGGAAGCATCCTGTTTTTCGTATAATTTCTCCCAGTTCAATTTCGGTCGTTCGTAGGAATGTCGTTGTGTTTCCTTAAAAGGATTGTAATCCGAACGCAACTGTACGTTCGGCGCTTCCACCGGCGTTGTCCGATGTGGGTCATACACCGGAATGTCAATAGCGCCTTCGCGGTCGAATTCCAACGCAGGCACGGCAATCGCCTCTTTTACCGCCGAAGTAATGACCTGAAAGAGCATTTGTTCATTCTCGAATTTAATTTCCGTTTTGGTTGGATGAATATTGACATCAATCGACGAAGGGTCTATATCAAAATAAATGAAATAGTTTGGTTGCTCGCCCGCGGGAAGAAAAGGTTCGAAAGCCATCATTACCGCCCGATGAAAATAAGGATGACGCATGTAACGCCCGTTTACGAAAAAATACTGCAAGCTACCCCGTTTCCGGCCGGAATCGGGTGTGCCGATAAAACCCGAAATACGGATAAATGAGGTTTCGATAGCAATCGGAAGCAATGTCGGGGCTATTTTTTTGCCTGTTACATTGATAATCCGTTGTTTCAGATTGGAGACTGGCAGGGAAAGAATCTCGGTCGTATCGTCCCAAAGTGTGAAAACGACTTGCGGATACACCAAAGCCACCCGCTCAAATTCCGTCAGGATATTTTTGAGTTCCGTTTCCGGCGTTTTCAAAAATTTCCGGCGGACAGGAATATTAAAAAACAGATTCCTGATTGAAAAACTACTGCCGGGATTCATCGCCACCGGCTCCTGTTTTTCGATTTGCGAAGCAGAAATTTGAATAAGCGTACCGGTTTCGTCTTCTTTCCGGCGGGTTTTCAATTCGACCTGAGCCACGGCAGCAATCGACGCCAAAGCCTCGCCGCGAAAGCCCAGGCTGCGCAAGGCAAACAAGTCTTGCGCGGAGCTTATTTTGGAAGTGGCATGCCGTTCAAACGCCATTCGGGCATCGGTTTCCGACATGCCTTTCCCGTTGTCGATGACTTGGATGAGGAGCGTTCCCGACTTTTTCAGCAATACCTGAACATGATCGGCGCCAGCGTCCACTGCATTTTCCACCAATTCTTTGACAACAGAAGCCGGCCGCTGGATAACTTCTCCCGCAGCAATCTGGTTTGCAATCGAATCGGATAGTAAATGGATGATATCGCTCATTTTATTACGCCCAGTTCTTTTCCTGTTTTTACAAATGCTTCAACACATTTATCCAACTGAGCGGTTTCGTGAGCCGCCGAAATTTGCAGGCGAATACGCGCTTGTCCTTTCGGAACCACCGGATAATAAAACCCGGTCACATAAATGCCTTCTTCCGCCAATTTGTTGGCCATGTCTTGCGACAATTTGGCGTCGTACAACATGACCGCACAAATGGCTGATTGAGTCGGTTTGATATCAAAGCCCGCTTGCACCATTTTTTCGACAAAATAGGTAGTATTTTTATGCAATTTATCTTGCAAGTCATTGCTTTTTTCCAGCAATTGGAAGGTGTAGATGCCTGCACCGGCAACCGAGGGAGGTACGGAATTGGAAAACAAATACGGCCGTGAACGCTGGCGTAGCAGGTCGATAATCTCTTTTTTTCCGGTGGTAAATCCGCCGATAGCGCCGCCAAATGCTTTGCCCAAAGTTCCGGTCAGTATTTCGATTTTTCCACGTAAGTTGAATTGTTCGGTCGTTCCGCGCCCCGTTTGCCCCACTACGCCGGCCGAGTGCGATTCATCAACCATAACCATGGCATCGTATTTTTGTGCCAATGCATAAATTTTGTCCAAGGGAGCAACATTGCCGTCCATTGAGAACACGCCATCGGTAACCACCAAGCGAAAACGTTGTGCTTGAGCGGCTTTCAACTGACATTCCAAATCTTCCATATTGGCATTGGCATACCGGTAGCGAACCGCTTTACACAAGCGCACCCCGTCGATGATGGAAGCATGGTTCAGCGAATCGGAGATAATCGCGTCATCTTCCGTCAATAAAGGTTCAAAAACGCCGCCGTTGGCATCGAAACAGGCAGCATATAAAATGGTGTCTTCCGTTCCGAAAAAGTGGGCAATAGTGCGTTCCAATTCTTTGTGCAAATCCTGCGTACCGCAAATGAAGCGAACCGATGACATGCCATACCCTCTTTCTTTCATGGCTTTTTCGGCGGCAGCAATCAGTCCAGCATTGTCCGACAAGCCCAGATAGTTGTTGGCGCAAAAATTCAATACTTCCTGTCCGTTTTGTAAGCGGATTTTAACCGACTGAGGGGATGCAATGA
>JAITXK010000155.1 GCA_031284765.1 Candidatus Symbiothrix sp. | reverse complement strand
CGTGATACCATGCGGTCGTAAAACGCCTGTAAGGCAATCATCTTGCTTAAAGCGTAATCCGCGGTGAATTTAATGGTTAATTGTGAATTGCCGGACGTCGGTTGCGTGAAGGCGTCCTGAATCTTGCGGTTCAAACTCTGCATCTTGCGGTAGGTCAAGCCGCCCGAAACGCGCAGTTCGTTGTTGAAATTCGGATTCGTCTTCTTCGGGAAACGGATGAGCCGATTGAAGTTATCCATGCGGTAACCGATGTCGGCGCCAATGTCCGAAGTGGTCATTTCGACAATTTGGTAGGAGGAGATATTCAGGGCAATGTTGCGAGTGGTTTTGTATTCGGCCTTCAAGGTCATATTGTTCAGCAAGACCGAATTGACGCGAATCAAGGGATTAAACGCTTCGTTGATGCTGACCGACATCACATCGTAGGGCGAAGTCGCAATCAGTTGCTGGTCCATCTCGTTGCGAATAAACCCGATGCCGTCCGCCACTTCCCGCCAACCCGAATAGGAGGTGTAAGAGCCTACCGTATAACGACATTCATACGCATGCTCCAGCGAAAACGTTTTGAAATACTTGCTGATAACCGGCAATTGAATCAATCCATCGTAAGTCGCTCGCCAATTCGGAAGCAAGTTCCATAACGAAGGGAAGAAATCCAGCCCCACCCTGTTCGGGTCTTTTCCGGTATAGGCGGCGATAAATGCGGGCACTAACACGTCCGCAGAGTTGCGCTCCACCACGCCGTTGTAGCTGGGAATGGCTTGTTGATACACCTTGTCCAAGCGTTGAGCGACCTTTTCCCGATTGGTCATGAATTTACGGAAGGTCTTGGATGCGTAAGCGTTTGAACCGTCGCTTTTTTCAAAAGCCGAACCCAACGCGATAGTGGTCATATTGAAGTTGCCCGAAAAACGTTTCGGCATTCCGGCATACATGTAATCAATTTGATTTTGTTCGGCGGCCACACGATTGGCGTTCAGCGTAATCTTCATGCCGACAAAAGGTTCGAGTGTGGCATTCATCGTAAACGTTTCCGTTTGATTGAAATAGGCGGGGGTGATATTGTTCAGATTGCTTGTAACCAACCAGCCGTTGGCGTCGGCTTTATTTAAATAGCTTTCGTCGGTCAATCCGAAGGCAAAATCCAGACCGGGGGCATTGCCGAAACGAGTTCCAGCCTGTCCGAAGAAATCGCCGATTTCGGGACGGAAACCGGGAATCATCATGCCTTGCGTCACGTTGTACGACATATTCATGTTGCGCACCATCATTAACCCGCGGGCAGCCACCTGCGCCATTTTGTACCAGGTCAAATCGTCCAAAGGCGGCAGTTGCGTGATGGTTAGTTTGAGATTGGCCGAGTCTTTGTTGTTGATGCGAATCGTATTGGCATCCAATGCTTTATAGCTCACTTCATACAGTCTGCCGTTGTCTCCGCGCGCCGTTATCCGGAGGCGTTTATTGTTGAGCGAGTGTTTGACGAGGGTTGCCGAATCGGGATTCAACTGCACAGAGCTTTCGAATTTCCGCTTTTTCTTCTCGTCTTCCGCCTTTTTGGTGCGGTCGTTGGCCGATTGTGGATTGTTCCGTGAATTAGCCGTACGCGCATTGGCCGGTTTTTTCATCACAAACTTTTTGTTGGCGTTTTCCAAAAACTTGCTCTTATTATATAAGGTCAGCAAGTTGAATGTCAGGTTATTCACACCCATGGTGCGTTGGTTGGTGATTTTATTGCCGATTTCCACATCCGGTATGTCAATTACCGCGCCGCGTTCCCAATTGTAGGTAGCGTCGTACTTCAGGTCTCCGGACAGAAAGTTAAGGGCGGGAATCAGTTTGAACGGCAATTGATAGGTTGCCGAAAACTGCTGATTGTAATTCATCGGCGTGCCCAAATCACGGATACTCAACAAGACCGAATCTTTCCACAGATGATAATCGTCGGCATTGAATTGCTTGTTGACCTGCACGTGCGGCGCATCAATCCGCGCTTGTGTGCCGTTATTCAAATTGAAATGCAGGTTTTTGGTCAAATCCCAACTGATGGCAGAACTGCGGTTCCAATAAAAGTCTTCGCGGAAGGAGGCGGGGAGTTGGTTGGAGCCTGCGTTGCCGATGTCGCGCAATTGCAATTCGTAATAATTGCGGTTCATATCCGAATTGAACGAAAAGCTTTTCGGCAGATAACCGATTTGGAAATCGCTGAGTAGTTTGTTTTTGGATGCGGCCTTTTTGTCTTTGCTCGCGAAGGGTTTCCACGGTTTGGCGGGAATCGAATACAGATAGCCGAATGTCAGCCGCTGGTCGGTTTGGCGGTCGTATTCCGTTGTGGCATTCTGGATATAATTTTCGCTAAACGCATAGCCGAAAGTAAAGTTCGCCGGGTCGTAAGGCATCGGCGTTTTACTCGTAATATTGACTCGCATATTGTTGATGTCGAATGAGCGGGCGCTTACTTTATCCACCGCAAAACTGCGAATGGAATCTTTTTCGGCTTTGGTTCCAACGGCATCCAAGGCATCTTTCAACAGAATGTCTTGGTCTAAAGGATTGTATTTCGGACTCACCAATTCTTCCCGGTAGGAATAATAAACAGGAACACTGATTTTGGCCTTGTCGGGGAAGAATTTCCCCAATTCGATTTGCGTGGATACATTGACGGCTTGTTTATCGTCCAGATTCCGTTCCATCAACCGTTGGTCGAGGGAGCCGAAACCGGCCGTTTCCATCCTTCCCGCAAAATTTACCGAGCCTAAATCGGACAGGGAGACAAAGACATTCGCGTTGCCCGCCCAGCCGCCATCCTCGTTGAATTCGGTCAAGCGCATTTCGTCCACCCATATCTCGGCCGACTTTTTATCTTTGGAGTTGTTGCGGACGCCAATCATAATCACTTTGATGTCGGAAAGCGCGGGATTGCCCTGCACGGTAACCGTGTTCATCGGCTTGTCGGGGTCGTATTCGGAATAAGGCGTGTAATACGTTACATTGGAACCCATTGCCCGCTTCGCCTGGTTGCGTTTCAGTTTCAGATTGGTCAATAACTCCAGCGGGAAATTAAACATGTTGGCTCGCGGCCAAACGATTTCGCGGTCGGTCATGCTGTTTTGATTGTACACGCCCTGCGGGGTCAACGTCAGAGGAATCTCGTATTCATAATAATTGTTTTTGTAATCCGAACCCAAACGCAGGAAGACCGAAAGTTCGTTGTCCTGCAAATTATCCAACGCATCGGCCAGCTTTTCGGCATGAACAAAGAGTTGCAAACGGCGGTATTGCCGCGTATCCAAATGATCGGTTTTATAAATGGCGCGTGCATCGCCCGGACTCAAATCGGTAATCTTGGTTGACAGCGATTGCTCGTTTTGCATCGTCAACTGGGGTTGTCCCGGGTCGGTCATGCGGTTCACATTGGGGGGCATGATGTAGTTGACCGGTTGTTTGTCGCCGTTTTCTTCGATATTCACCGTTGCAATGGAGATAGAAGCATCGGCATTGGCCGGCATCGAAGGATTGTTCATGTCTTTGGTGTACACCCGCCAATCGCCCCGCACCAATTCCAGTGTTCCGAAACGGAGGATGGCTGAATCGACGAAATTGGTCATGAACATCCGGATAAAGCGGATGGATTGGAAGTCGCGGATATTGCCTACCGATTGTTCGTTGGGTTCGCGGATGGGTATCTTGAATTGATACCACGTGACTTCCTCCGTTTTACCGTTCTTCAAGCGGGGACGGCTGACACGTTTATCCACAATGTAATTCGAACCGATTTTCAAGTCTTCGGGACGAATCGACACTTTGTATTGGAAGTAGCGTTCGTTTTCATTCAGCGTATTGTCCTGATTGAGGTCTTCCACATCGGGACCAATTTTCGCGGCTGTATTATACGCTTCGCTGGTTTCATCGGCATTGGCCGAGTTGCCTTCCGTACCGTTGTAATGTTTGTAGCGACCCAGGATGGGCGTTTGTTTGCGGTCGAAATCCGAACCGCGGAAATAATGGAAGGTGTCGCCGGCGGGGTCATTCAAGGGGGAAAACGGGTCTTGCTTCATGCGTTCGATGGCATCGGCCGACAAGCGTGTTTCCAATTCGTTCAGGTAATTGGCATAAGTCGGAAATTCAAATTCCTGCGCTGTGCTTAGCCCGTTCAGTCCGACATCCTGTTTCTTGCGGTTAGCGCCTTGGGAGTCGAAAGCATACACCAGGGATTGTTGCCTGGGAACATATCCCCAAACGGTTTTCTCTATTTTGGTGGTATCGCCATCAACGGGCAAACCGTTTTCGAAGAACTTCTTTTCGTCCTTTAAAACATCTTCCGAGATGTCGCCCAGATTGAAATACAAATCGCCGCCTTTAGCTTGCGAATCGTAGATGAAGGGGTCTAACAACCAAAATTCGATGTGTTCGATATTGTTGGCTTCAAAATCAACATTTCCGCTTTCAATGCTTCGAGTAATACCACCCCAGCGTTTTTCGGGCGATTGCAAACTGCCGTCGGAATGGATATTCGTTGCATCCAGGTTATAAGGCCCCCGTTCTTTCGGATAATAGGCCAAGTTCAAGACCGGAATCGTGGACGATTCGTCGTAGCGCACGTCTTTGTTGGGGAACAATTCTTCCTCGCGGATTTCCCGCACGTAGTGATTGGATAGTTGGTCTTCATCGTTTTTGATATGCGTGGGCGTCAATGACGATTTGCGGGTAAACAATCCGTCGATATAGTACCAAGCCAACAACGCACGGTTTTTGCCGTAATTGATGGTTTTGTCTTTCGATTCGGGAAACAGCGAAGGCGTGGACGATAAATTCCAAGCATAAGCCGAACGCATGTCGATGGTCATCTTGGCGCTTTCAAAATCATCAATATAGGAATGGTCGCCGCCCCATTGGCTGCGATAATGGCCGGGAATCAGTTGCGCATATTCGGCATTGACCGTGATTTGCGAAGGCGCCGTCAAGTCTAAGAAAGGCAGTTTGTCCACCATCTTGGTCAGCCATTGCGATTGGGTCGAATAGTTGGTGTTGAAGCCGTACAAGGTATTGTTGATGGCTTCTTCCCCCGGATTGACTTTGAGGGTCATCGGCATTTCACTTAAATTCATAATCGTTCCCCCCAGGTTGAACTTGGGCGAAAAAGCATAATTGAGGTTCATGCCCATCATGGTTTTCCGTTGCATGCCGAAACCCGATTGGTCTTCGGACGAAACCTGAATGTCGGCATTTTCATACATCGGATTGATGATGTCCACGCTTCCGTTAGCGTAATTGACCGTGTAATCCTGATTTTCTTTCAGGCGCACACCGTTGGCCATGACCACCACCGAACCTTTGGCCAGATTATAGCCGCCCGCTTCGATGCTGGAGCCACCCGAACCCTTGTATTCTCCGGTCAGTATAAACTTATTCTTTTCGGCCGTTTGACGGGCAATGGTTAATGTGGAGTCATACAATTCCTGATACACATATTTCCCGGCAATGATTGAGTCGGCAAGATTATTGCCCACAATCTTCTTCCACAAATACTTGCCAAAAGGTTGAACGGACGGGAAAATGATTTTCCCCGATTGCGAGATTACCGTATAGCCTTCCACGTAATCGAAAAATCCATCGGAATACGGTTCCTGCCGCGTATCCAAACGGTCTAAATTTTCCACGTTCAGCAGGCGTTGGTTGGCAATGGCGCCTTCGGTAATGTAATTGAGGTAAACGCCTGTCGTATCGTTTTGATATTGAATGTCCAACCGGAATTTGTCGGAACTCAGGTTGCCGCGATTACTGATGGTATAAACGTTCTTCATCATCAAATCCCAGCAGGGAGAGTCGGGCGATTGCGTAGTGCCCTTAATCAATTTCAAATACAAATTATCGGAAGGTTGGGAGGGATTGCTGTTGGCAAATTCGCCGACCTGATAGGTTGTCCCCTGATATTGATATGAAAATGCCACGGCCAGTACTTCATCGGTTTGTAAAGGCGATCGCAAACTGAGGTATCCCAACTGCGGATTGAACGTATATTCGGACAACTCCAATTTGCGGGCATTCTCGATTTTTTCATAATCTTCCCCGCCGGCAAAGCCCTTGCCTTCCAGAATCTGATTCACCTGGCTCATGTCGCGCAAGCCGCCATCATTCAACATCGTTTGATACAAATCATTGGCGCCATTCGATGGTACCGGCAACGCCCCTGACGGACTTGTCAAAGCCGGATGATGGATGTGTGTATATTCGCCCAAATCGGCAAAGGCGACAATATTCCGCGCCTGGTCGTAATTGGAACGCTTGTTGGTAATCCAAACCTCCAACTTATCAATTAAAATACCCGACTGAATGTAAGGCAGTTTGCTCATCGCATCGTCGTAAATATCGGGGAAATAATGCGCCAGAAAGAAGTGCATATTCTCGTCGTACTTGTCCACCGCTATCTCGAAAAGGGTGGTTTGAACACTTCCTTTGGCGGTTGAAGTACGCGCTTGCGAATTTTGTTGTGAAAAAACAGCGTCAACCGTCAACTTCCCGAATTGCAATTGCGTTTTGATACTGAACAGCGCCGCCCCGCCCCGAATCAGCGAATTGGTGGTGTTCATGCTCACGTTTCCCGCTTCCAGAATTTTGACGATTTCGTCTTCCTTGCCCGCATAAGCCAGTTTCAATTTCTTGGTATCATAGTCGAAAGTCGATAAAGTGTTGTAATTCAAATCGAAGTTCATTTTATTACCGATGGATGCGTTGGCCGAAATTTGAATATCGGGGTCGAAGTCGAATGCCCAACGGTTGCGTTGGCGTTCGGTCATCGTCGGGTCGCCCGCCACGGTATGAGAAACGCCCATCTTGGTGGTGAGGCTTCCGTGCGGTTGCAACTTGATACCGCCCGGACCGAATATCTTTTCCGCAGGACCCAAGTCGAAGTTGAAATCAAAGAGCGAGAGAGCGTCTTGTTTCTTGCCGGCCTCACCGGTAAATTCTTCATCGTTTTTCGCTTTGAAATAGGCATTCATGCTTTTCTGAAGCGTGTAATTCAGATATTCATCGCGAGTCAGGGAAAGCGGCGTGGTCAAATCGGCATCGCCCACTTTGGTACGCAGTTCGTAACGATTGGTCTGCGGATTGTACTCAAATGCATCGTTGAAATCTTCCGGATTTTTTAGGTCGATGGGGAAAGTCTTTTTCAGTTCGGGATAGGTTTCCGGAACAGTGGGCGCCACAGGAAAACGCAGGCTTGCCGTATCTTCCGCCACGATTTCAACATTGGGGACAAGTGAGCTAATCAACGTCAGGTCGGCATTCAGGTCGTAGAACCAACTTGCCAACAACAAGCATAGTATGATGAATATATATTTTGTTCTGCGTTTCATGAAGATACAAACATGCGTAGATAATAACGCAGAAAAAGCGGAAAGCGTATATATGCAGGGCAATAAAATTGTGGAGACGGAGAACCTTTAACAACCTGCAATGGTAAGCGTTTTATCTTCGAACCTTTCCGTTTTAAGATAAATTTTGGTATCCCAATCGATATCGGGACGGCGGTCAAACAGAATCAGCCAGCCCTCTTGTACGCCCAAGGTGTCCATGTAGCCGATGATTTGGGAATAGCTTTGTTCTTCGGTTTTGGAACTGTACCGAAGTTTCAGTTCGATGGGGTATTTTTGCCCTTCATACTCCACACACAAATCTAAACGATTGCGTCCGGCGGCAAACTCGCGGGTTATCTGTCCGCCACCGTTGACTACCCGCTGCAGGAACGCCTGCAGAATCAGGTGAGGCGCCGCTTCTTCGTATGCGTAGCGCTTCACCCATATTTCGCTGTTTTCGCGCCAGAACGCCTGGAACTCCTGGAACAGGAAATTCATGTCTATGCGACCGGCTTTCAGATAGCGGGGCATCCGGTAGGGATATTGGCTTTCGCTCAAAACATTCTGAAAATTGGCGCTTAATGTACGGATAATCACTTCGGCATAAATCGGATTGGCAGGTTCCACCAAGCCGGGCGCATCCCGTATTAACCCAAGGTCTTTGGTATAACTGTAATCGTCCGACATTTTGTCGATATCTACCAATTTGCCGATGATCACCGGCTCCATCACTCGCCGTACCCGCTCCTCTTTCAGTCGTTCCAGCAGGCTGTCAATGTGTGTGTCACGCCGCAAAATGATGGTTTGGATGGCTTTATCTACCAATTCGGCGGTTACCGGCTTGGTATAGTCGGATTGAAGCATTTTTTTAACCACCTCGCGGGCTATGGCGTTAACCAACCACGGTTGTCCCTGCGTTTGCCGGTACACCAATTCTATTGCATCCGGTTCAAACACCTGTCCGGTCTCAGAAGTATGCTGCCCGTACAATGTCACTATTTCTTCTTTTGTGAAATTGCTAAATGTCAACGCTTTAGTAATAATATTAAAAGGACTTGCACTACCCAAGGTTTCGCTGTCGGGACGGATTTTCGCCTTGAAATCGCGGATGTTGCGCATGCCAACCAAGGCTATCGAATGAACAAACGGACGCAGAGTACGGGTGTTGTAACCGTTACGCAACTGCCGCAGAAATGAAATCAGTGTTCCCTCGCTCATGCAGTCGGCTTCGTCAAAAAAGATGACCAAAGGTTTATCCAACGAAGTACAAAAAGAAGAAAGTTCATTGAGAAGAACAAAAGTGTCATTCAAATCGGCGCCTTTTGCAAACTGCTTGTGATTCGGAATCGTTGAAAAAAACTGTAAAGCAGACGCTATTCCTTCTACCACAGTGCGAATGCCTTTTCCGGGATCAGTAACGCCTTGTACTACCTCCAACGAACAATACAGCGCATAATACTTGCCTTCGCGATTGATGTGGTTGATCAAGTCGAGCAGTAAAGTGGTTTTACCGCTTTGTCGCGGAGCATGAATCACAAAATACTGTTTTTGGTCAATAAGATCGTTTATTCCCACCAACCGTGAGGAAGCCTCTATCATATAATGATCAGCTTCGTTGCAGGGTCCTGCTACATTAAAATATCGTGCCATCGGTCAAAATTTTTTTACGAAGATAGACACAATAATTGACATAAACAAATCCAGTCGTTTTAAAATTTCCTCTTTAATTGGAGTGTTGGAAAAATAATATTCAGCCCAAAGTAGTGCATGTAAGAAAAATTCATTATTTTTGTATCGTTCATTCAAAAACGAACCGTTATTTTATGAAAAATCAGTTGTTTATTTATAACACGCTTACGCGGAAAAAAGAATTATTTGAATCGATTATCCCTGATAGAGTGGGTTTATATGTATGCGGTCCAACGGTTTACGGTGATCCGCATTTGGGACATGCCCGTCCGGCAATCACCTTTGATATTCTATTCCGTTATCTCACGCATTGTGGCTATAAGGTGCGTTACGTGCGCAATATTACCGATGTCGGACATTTGGTCAATGATGCCGATTCCGGAGAAGACAAAATTGCCAAAAAAGCACGATTGGATGATTTGGAACCGATGGAAGTAGTGCAATATTACCTCAATCGCTATCATAAGGCAATGGAGGCTTTGAATGTGTTGCCTCCCAGTATTGAGCCTCACGCCAGCGGTCATATTATCGAACAAATTCAATTGGTGAAAGACATTTTGGAACAAGGTTTTGCCTACGAAAGCGAAGGTTCGGTCTATTTTGATGTGGAAAAATACGATAAACAATATCATTATGGAGTCTTATCCGGCCGTAACATCGAAGATATGCTCAATACGACCCGTGAGTTGGACGGTCAGGAAGAAAAACGGAAGTCAATAGATTTTGCTTTGTGGAAAAAGGCCTCTCCCGAACATATCATGCGTTGGCCAAGCCCGTGGAGCGACGGTTTCCCCGGCTGGCATTTGGAATGTACAGCCATGAGCAAGAAATATCTGGGTGAGGTATTCGATATTCACGGCGGCGGCATGGATTTGATCTTCCCGCATCACGAATGTGAAATTGCGCAAAGCATGGCTTCTACCGGTCACGAGGGTGTGCGCTATTGGATGCACAACAACATGATTACGGTCAACGGACAGAAAATGGGTAAGTCTTTGGGCAATTTCATCAATCTGGCACAATTTTTTGAAGGCACACATGAACTGCTCACGCAATCCTACGCACCGATGACGATTCGGTTCTTCATCTTGCAGGCGCATTATCGCAGTACGGTCGATTTCAGTAACGAGGCCTTACAAGCTTCGGAAAAAGGACTTGCCCGTCTGTTGGAAGCATTTGAGGCGATAGATAAACTCCAGCCCTCACTTTTGGGCGAAGGACTAAAGGAGGGTCTTGTGGCCGATTTACTTGCGAAAAGTTTGGATGCGATGAACGATGATTTGAATACGCCCATTGTCATCTCCTATCTTTTTGAGGCGGCTCGCACCATCAATTCCGCTTTAGCGGGACAAATGCAAGTATCGGCGGAAGATATTCAGCAGTTGAAAGACTTTTTCCAACTCTTCCTCTTCGATTTATTGGGAATTACAAACGAGTTGAAATCCGGAAACGCATCCTACGAATCTTTTGCCAAAGCGGTCGATATGCTGCTGCAACTGCGTATGCAGGCTAAACAGAATAAAGATTGGGCTACTTCAGACAAGATTCGCAATGAATTGACGGCTTTAGGGTTTGAAATCAAGGATACTAAAGAAGGTTTTGAATGGAAATTAAATCAATGAATTTCGTTTTGTCACAACATGCTGAGGAGCAAATGCTAAGGCGAGGCATAGACAAGAAGCAACTTCTTGATGTTCTGGAAAGTCCTGATGAAATCGTAAACGATGAGACAAATGAAGATATTCGCGTTTACCAATCCATCTTCAAAGAAAATGAACAGTTATTCTTGTTGAGAGTTTTTGTTAATATAAATAAACAACCCAATATGGTAATCACGGTGTATAAAACAACAAAAATATATAAATATTATGAAGCTAAAATACGATAAAGAGCAAGATGTCCTTTACATTTCATTCAATGATGAACCGATTTTTGAGAGCGACGAAGAAAAGCAAGGAATCATTTTAGATTACTCCGTTTCAGGCGGTGTGGTTGGAATAGAAATATTGGAAGCCTCCAAGCAATTGGGAAACCCAACCAAAGTAGAATACGAAGTAGCATAAATCAATGACAATCCAAGAATTTTTCAAAAACGACCGCTACGCCGCCCTGTCCGGCGTAGAATTACTGGAAGCCGCACCCGGTAGCGCCAAAGCCGCCATGCCCATCAAAGACCTGCACCTCAATGCCGGCAATGCCGTACAAGGCGGCGCCATCTTTACTTTGGCCGACTTGACTTTCGCCGCCGCCATAAATGCCTGCGGCAAAATGACCGTGTCGGTCGAAACCAGCATTCGCTATTTCAAAAGCGTAACAAACGGCACCTTATTCGCCGAAGCCAAAGTCTTGGATTTACACAAAGTCTTGGCCACCGTTGAAGTCCGCATTACTAACGAAGCCAATGAGTTAATCGCATTGTTCACCGCTACCGCGTATAGGAAAGACATCCCCTTATCCTTTGAATCCTGATCAGCGTGAATCCGCCTAATCCGTTTCATCCGCGTTCCATCCGTCTTGAGATTACCGCCGACGGCTCTCATACCTTGTTTTTGCCTGAAATGGATGAACATTACCACTCCATTCACGGTGCAACGCAGGAATCCCACCATGTCTATATTGAGTCGGGATTGAATCAATGCCTGAAACCGTATATCCACGTCCTGGAAATGGGCTTTGGCACAGGGCTGAATGCTTTACTGACGGCTTTGGAAGCCGAAAAACGCAACATTCAGGTCATTTATACCGCATTGGAAAAATATCCCGTTCCGCTGGATATTGCCGGACAGTTAAACTATTCCGACATCCATCCAACCCTATTCAGCCAAATTCATACCGCTGAGTGGGAAAGCCTTGTTTCGATAACGCCGTCTTTTCGCTTGCAGAAAATACAAACCGATTTCAATACTTACACATATCCCGATCCATACGATGTAGTCTATTACGACGCCTTTGCCCCCGATAAACAATCCGAAGTTTGGTTGCAACCGTTAGCAGATGCCATTTTTAAGGCGATGAATCCGCAAGGCATTCTCACCACTTATTGTGCCAAAGGAGCCATTCGCCGGATGATGCAGCAGGCAGGATTTGTTACGGAGCGCATTCCCGGACCGCCGGGCAAACGGGAAATGCTTCGGGCGCGGAGAGAAAAATAAAAGCGTGAGACAGAGGCCTCACGCTTTCAAACTTTCGTCATCCGTATTCAATTCGGTTTTGTCCCAGTCGATGAATTTATATTCGAGCAGGCCTAAACTTTGGTCGGGAATAATCCGCATACCCATTGAATATTTTAATTTCCATTTCATTCCTTGGGAGAACACTCCCTGTTTGATAAACGCTGCAATGTATGGATGCACGTACAATTTGAATTTCTTCACTTTGAAATTTTGAACTACCTCGCTGATCTTTTCCTCCAATACATCCATAAAGAAAATGGATGGACGGATGGAGCCTTTCCCAAAACAAACGGGACAGGTTTCATCGGTCGTAAAATCCAATACAGGACGGACACGCTGGCGGGTAATCAGCATCACTCCGAACTTGTTCACCGGAAGGATGTTGTGTTTGGCACGGTCATTGGCCATATATTTACGCATGGCATCGTATAAATGCTGACGATGGTCAAGTTCGCGCATGTCAATGAAATCAATCGCAATGATACCGCCCATATCCCGAAGCCTCAATTGCCGTGCAATTTCTTCGGCGGCAGCCAGATTTACTTCGGCGGCGGTATTCTCCTGATCGGAACTTGCTCTGGAGCGGTTACCACTGTTGACATCAATCACATGCATCGCCTCGGTATGCTCAATAATAAGATACGAACCGTTTTTAACGGTAACGGTTTTCCCGAACCCGGATTTGAGTTGTTTGGTAATTGCAAAATGGTCGAAGATAGGCACTTCGCCTTTGTAGGATTCTACGATAGTGGCCTTGTCGGGGTCGATAAGGCTTAAATAATCGTGAATTTCGTTGTATGCCTTTTCGTCATTTACATAAATGTGTTCGAACGATTCGTTGAAAATGTCCCGCAACAAAGCTACAACCCGGCCCGTTTCTTCATAAATGAGTGCGGGAGCGCTTGTTTTCAGTACTTTGGGGACATTGTCTTCCCATCGTCTGACTAATGTTTTTAATTCCGTATCTAATTCCGCTACCCGTTTTCCTTCGGCAGAAGTCCGTACGATCACCCCGAAATTTTTGGGTTTGATGCTCTGAATCAATTGTTTCAACCGCATCCGTTCCTCGTTGGTTTTCAGTTTGGAGGAAACATTGACTTTATCGCCGAAAGGAAGTGCAACTAAAAATCGTCCGGCAAAAGAAAGTTCCGCCGTCAATCGAGGCCCTTTGGTGGAGATAGGTTCTTTGGCGATTTGCACCAGAATATTGTTCCCTTGCTTCAAAACATCGGTAATACTGCCTTCTTTCGATGAGCCGGTTAGCCGTTCCATTCGCCCGATGGGCAATATCTTTTTCTTGTTGGAAGCCGTATCTAAAAATTTCTGCAAGGTATTGATACCCGGACCCAAATCCTGATAGTGAAGAAATGCATCTTTTTTGTACCCAACATCTACGAATGCAGCGTTTAGACCCGGCATCAATTTTTTGATTTTACCGAGATAGACATCTCCTACCGCAAAAGAAATATTTCTCGCCTCTTTCTGATATTCTACCAGTTTTTTGTCTTCGAGTATGGCGATTGAAATTTCTTTCGGTTGAACGTCAATTACTAATTCGCTTGTCACAATGTTGTTTAATTTTAGATGATTAATTAAGACTTAAACATCAAAGGTTAAATGTGCAAAAAACACGTTTAACCTTTAATTTCCCGTTAACATAACAATCATTTTTTCTTTTTATGTCTGTTCTTTCGGAGTCTTTTTTTGCGCTTATGCGTTGACATTTTATGTCTTTTCCTTTTTTTTCCGCTTGGCATCGCTATTGAATTTTGTTGTTAAATAAATTTACTTTTTTAAACTGTTCCTCAAGTTTTCAACGAAATATTGAGACGGTTTGAATGTTGGAACATACCGTTCCGGAATTAAAATGGTGGTTTCATTCTTGATGTGGCGGGCTGCTTTTGCCGCTCTTTTCTTTACTACGAAAGAACCAAATCCACGGAGATACACATTTTCACCACTATTCATGGCATTCATTACTTCTTCCATGAAGCCTTCAACGGAGGCTAAAACGCTTGCCCGGTCAATACCGGTGCTTTTTGCAATTGCATTAACAATATCTGCTTTTGTCATGACTTAAAAAAATTATTTAGTTACTGATTTTTCTGGACTGCAAATATACGGCTTTTATTCTTGATTAAAAAAGTTTTAACTATGATTTTTTGATGAATTTCTGAAATAGACCTGTATTTTTTGTATTTTTGCGCTGAGATATGGATAAATTCAATTCGATTGGTGAAAAATTAATGGATTGGTACTCGCAAAATCAACGTATTTTGCCTTGGCGGAATACGAACGATCCGTATAAAATATGGATTTCAGAAATCATTTTGCAGCAAACGCGAGTCATTCAAGGCTTGGAATATTACAACCGGTTTATTCAACGGTTTCCGACTGTGGCCGCTTTGGCGGAAGTCGATGAACAGGAAGTATTGAAGTATTGGCAGGGATTGGGCTATTATTCCCGTGCAAGAAATTTGCATTTTTCAGCCCAAACGATTGTAAACGAATACAATAGCAATTTTCCGAAAGATTATCAGGCAATTCTGCATTTAAAAGGTATCGGCGAATATACGGCGGCAGCCATCGTATCTTTTGCCTGGAATATGCCGTATCCGGTTGTGGACGGAAATGTTTTTCGTTTTTTATCCCGCTTGTTTGCTATTGACGAACCGGTGGATACCGGCAAAGGGAAAAAATATTTTACGGAATTATGCGCCGAATTAATGGATCAATCCCAAGCCGGCACATTCAATCAGGCGATAATGGAGTTCGGTGCATTGCAATGTGTTCCTGCTTCTCCCGATTGTTCCGTTTGTCCTTTTCAGGCCGAATGTTTGGCGTATGCCCGAAAAACAGTTGCGCTGTATCCCGTGAAACAAAATAAAACCCGAACGAAAGACCTTTATTTGTATTATTTTCATATTTGCGATTCGGATTCGTTGTATATCCGCCAGCGAACGGAGAAAGGAATTTGGCAAAATCTGTATGAATTTCCCTTGATTGAATCGGAAATACCGCTGAGTTTTCATCAATTAGTAAAAACGCCCTCTTTTCAAAAATGGTTTCCGCAAGGCCGCGATTATGATTTTCAATTAGTGATTGAACATCGGAAACATGTTTTATCGCATCGCATCCTGCACACAACATTCTATAAAGTAGCGTTGGACGAATGTCCGGAATCCTTGGATGCTTTTACGAAAATTCCGATGTCCGACATGGAGCAATATCCGGTGCATCGCTTGATGCAGATTCTTTTGCAATCACTTGGGCCGGATTCCGATTAATAAATGCGAATAGCACATTGAAAGCCTATTCCATGGAATACATCATTATTTTATGCGCGTGTCAGCGCTAAATTTTTTCCAAAAAGACTTTTTAAAATGTTAAATATTTGGTTATTAGGATAAAAACCGTTTCCTTTGTAAGCATAACTTTAAAAAAGTGGTTTTTTGCATGGAACAAACTCTGGTTATTCTTAAGCCTTGCACCATTCAGCGCGGATTAATGGGTGAAATTATTAGTCGTTTCGAAAAGAAAGGATTAATCCTTGCCGGCGCTAAAATGGTTTGGTTAACAGACGAAATTCTAAGCGAACACTATGCTCATCTAAAAGAGAAACCTTTTTTTCAACGGGTAAAAGACGCCATGCGTACCTCTCCGGTCATAATTTGTTGCTGGCAAGGAGTGGATGCCGTTCGTGTTGTGCGCAATCTAACCGGTGTAACTAATGGCCGCAATGCACAACCGGGTACTATCAGAGGCGATTACAGCATAAGTATGCAGGAAAATATCATTCATGCATCGGATTCGTTGGAAACGGCCGCTATGGAATTGAAGCGATTTTTTAAAAAAGAGGAACTGTTTTCATACGTTCCTACACTATTGTCTAACTTGTATGCCGATGATGAAAGAGATGCATACACCTGAAAAACAAAAAAGCAA
Organism: Candidatus Symbiothrix sp.; assembly: GCA_031284765.1. GTDB lineage: Bacteria > Bacteroidota > Bacteroidia > Bacteroidales > Azobacteroidaceae > Azobacteroides. The sequence goes on along the minus strand of JAITXK010000155.1, from coordinate 6,333 downwards.
ATGACGACAAAATTCGGTAAACTATCTGTTCTAATACTTTTAGGAATTACAATTTTTTCTTTCCTTTCGACAGAAAATGCAGAAGCAAAAAAACGCCGCACATATCGTAAAGTGGATGTGTTGGTGGCCGACCGGGTAAAACCCAGTTATGAAACCGCTATAATCGATTCGCTGATGCTGGATATGGAATTAGCATTAGAAGAAGCTATGTTTCCTTCCAACGAAATTTATGCAGACCAATGGAATACAGAATACTTGAAAGCATATTCCGATATGCAAGTGCCCGATTCGGTTGATTTGGATATTTCCGAATTTGTGATGCCGGTTATCAAATCCACTCAGGTAAACTCAAATTACGGCCTACGCAGAAATCGATTCCACTACGGAACCGATTTAAAAATCCAAACCGGCGATACCATCGTTGCTGCCTTTAACGGAAAAGTGAGAGTGAAAAAATATCAACGGGGAGGTTACGGTTATTATTTGGTTTTAAGACACTTCAATGGCTTGGAAACTGTTTACGGACACCTTTCGGGTTTTTTAGTTTATCAGGACCAATACGTGCAAGCCGGTCAACCGATTGCTTTGGGAGGAAATACCGGACGTTCCACAGGGCCTCATTTGCATTTTGAATTTCGTTTCATGGGACAATCCATTAATCCCGGCGAAATTATTGATTTCCAGGAAATGACACTCAAAGATGACCAATATCGTTTTGTCAAAGCAAAATCCTCTAAAAGTTATTCCGCATCAAGCAATAGCTATACTGCCGGAGGAAGTCAAAAGATGCAATATCATCGTATAAAAACAGGAGAAACGTTGGGGATGATTGCCCGCAAACATGGTGTTCCACTTAGTGAATTGTGCCGGTTAAATAACTTAAAACCTACCAGTACTATCCATGCCGGCAGGTCTATTCGGATATCTTAAACGGCTCTTAACAAAAAGTATTACTATCCTTTGTCTGCAACCAAATTTTCTATACTTTTACGGCCGTTTTCAATTAAAATGAATATGAACAGTCGCAATTTCAAACAACCATTTAAGCTCTATCGCATCACATTTAGCCGAATCATCGGTCTGACGTTGGTCATTGGTGCACTCACGCGAATTATTTTATTATTCAACGAACAAACGGAAGTTTCTTTTTCGTTGGTCGATTGGGTGCGTATTTTTATTTTGGGTGCGGTTAATGATGCCGCTTTGGCCGTTATTGCCGCCTGCTTCCTGTGGTTGATGTTCGTTGTCTTTTCCGACCATAAATACAAAAAGCCGTGGGGATATGGCATTTGGGCCTTGTTTGGCTTGGCGCTCGGCTACGTTACATGTTTCAATACCGTTTTTGACGAGTACGGAAGTGTTGTGCCGCAAATCGTGAGCGGACTTTTGTTGTACAAATTCATCAGTTTCGGCCTCCGGTTGTGGATTCCGTCCGTGCGAGTGAAATGGCGTGCCGTGCAGTTTTATGCCACTTTCTTCCTGTATGTGCTATTCATTTTTTTGAATGCTTTCAGCGAAGTGGTGTTTTGGAGTGAATTTGGGGTCCGCTACAATTTTATTGCCGTTGATTATTTGATTTATACGAATGAAGTTATCGGGAATATTTTTGAATCGTATCCGATTATTCCACTTGCCGGCTTGTTGGTGCTGATTTCAGTCCTTGCGACTTGGCTATTGGTACGCAAACAGGAAATCTCCTTTGCTTCCATCCCTTCTTTCAGAATAAAAGCCGGAGGAAGTGTGGTTTATGTACTTTTATTCATTTTTTCGTGCTTTTTGCTTGGCTTCAATATGCGTTTCCAACAAACGGGGAATGTGTATGTAAACGAATTGCAGGCCAACGGTATTCATCGTTTTTACTTGGCTTTTTGGAACAACGAACTGGCATACAAGGAATTTTATGTTACCTTGCCCGATGCACAAGCGGAACAAATCCTGCAAGAAACAGTTCACAGCGGGGAGCGCAATCTCCAAATCATTAGCGATTCGTTACCCGAACAACATAAAAATATAGTACTGATTACGATAGAAAGCATGAGCGCCTCCTATCTGAAACACTACGGCAATGGCGATAAGCTTACACCAACATTGGACCAATTGACGAACGAAAGTTTGGTTTTTAACCAACTGTTTGCAACCGGCAACCGCACCGTCCGCGGATTGGAGGCCGTAACGCTTTGCCTGCCGCCCAGCCCGGGCGAAAGCATCGTCAAACGGCCCAACAACGGCAATCTGTTTTCCACCGGCAAACTATTGAAAGACAAGGGATACATTGTTCAATTCCTCTATGGAGGCGACAGTTATTTCGACAATATGGAAGCCTTCTTTTCGGGCAACAGCTACGAAATTATCGACGCCAAAACATTCTCCAAAGACGAAATCACTTTTAAAAATATATGGGGCGTTTGCGACGAAGACATGTACAACAAAGCGATACAGGTCTTCAATCAGGATGCCGCCACGGGCAAACCCTTCTTCGGACACATCATGACGGTCAGCAACCATCGCCCGTTTACCTATCCCGAAGGAAAAATAGACATTCCCGCCAATGCCAAATCCCGCAAAGGCGGCGTCAAATACACCGATTACGCCATCGGCAAATTCTTAGAAATGGCCAAACAAGAGCCTTGGTTTGAAAACACCCTCTTTGTCATCACGGCCGACCACTGCGCCTCAAGTGCAGGGAAAACGGAAATTCCCTTGGATAAATACCATATTCCTGCCATGATTTACGCGCCCGGATACATTCAGCCCCAACAAGAGAATACCTTGGTTTCGCAAATCGACATCCTGCCTACTGTGTTTGGGTTGTTGCATTTCTCCTACGATTCTTATTTCTATGGCCAAGATATTTTTTCCGAAAACTATCGTTCGCGGGCCTTGTCGGCCACCTATCAAAATTTGGGCTATTGGGAAGGCGATGTGTTTACCGTTTTGTCGCCCGTCAGAAGGGTGGAACAATATCGGGTGAAAGCGTCGGAAGATTGGAATTACGAGCTTCTTCCTTTGCAACAGGTTGATTCCATCCTGCTTCGGCGGTCGATAGCCCATTATCAAACAGAATCTATCCATGGAAATTGAACAAGCATACATCCTCAATAAATTATCCGCTCCCATCTTTGGCATATTGACTGAAGCGGCCGATGCCTTGTCCGTGGAAGCGTATGTCATCGGTGGTTACGTGCGCGATTTGATTCTCCACCGTTCCTCGAAAGACATTGATGTGGTGTGCGTGGGAAGCGGTATCGAATTGGCGCAGGAAACAATGAAGCGATTGGGTAATAAGGCGCATTTTGCCTTTTTCAAAAACTACGGAACAGCTCAGGTAACATATAAAGATACGGAAATAGAGTTTGTAGGCGCCCGCAAAGAATCCTATACCCGCAATTCGCGCAATCCGATTGTGGAAAACGGAACCTTGCAGGATGATTTGAATCGCCGCGATTTTACCATCAACGCAATGGCTATCTGCCTCAATAAAGACCGTTTCGGCGAATTGATTGACCCTTTCAACGGTTTATCCGATTTGGACGACTGCCGCCTTAAAACGCCTTTAAACCCCGATATTACATTCAGTGACGACCCGCTGCGCATGTTGCGAGCTATCCGTTTTGCGAGTCAATTAGGCTTTTTTATCGAAGCGGAAACTTTTGAAGCCATTGAGCGGAACAAACAACGCATCGAAATCATCTCCAAAGAGCGTATTGTGGATGAATTGAATAAAATCATGTTGTCGCCCCGTCCTTCCATTGGGTTTGAATTGTTGGAACAAACCGGCTTGCTGAAACTGATTTTGCCCGAACTGGTTGCCTTGAAGGGCATCGAAACGAAAGAAGGCATCGGTCACAAAGATAATTTCAGTCATACATTGAAAGTGTTGGACAATCTCGCACGAACTACCGACAAACTTTGGTTGCGCTGGGCGGCGGTGTTTCACGACATCGGTAAACCGCGTGTCAAACGTTTCGATACTAAATTGGGCTGGACATTTCACGGACACGAATACAAAGGCATGAAAATGTTAAAAGGTATTTTTCAACGCATGAAACTGCCGATAAACGAGAAATTGCCTTACATCGAAAAATTGGTTTCCCTCCACATGCGCCCCATCGTGTTGGCGGACGAAGAAGTCACTGATTCCGCCATTCGCCGTTTGCTGTTCGAGGCAGGCGATACTATTGATGATTTGATGTTGTTGTGTGAAGCGGATATTACGTCCAAAAATCCCGAAAAGGTCAAGCAGTTTCTGTATAATTTTCAGTTGGTGAGGTCTAAACTCAAAGAGATTGAGGAGAAAGACCGCGTGCGCAACTTTCAGCCGCCGATTGATGGCTTGGAAATCATGGAAATGTTCCATCTTCCCGCGGGAAAAGTGGTTGGAGAATTGAAATCCGCCATCAAAGAGGCTATCCTGGACGGCAAAATACCAAATGAGTATGAGGCGGCGCGTGCATTTTTATTGCAAACAGCCGCAGAAAAGAATCTAAGCAGCGGGGATTTATAAAGCAAGCAACTCACCCGCCGCCAGCAACTCCACTTTGTTTTGTGACAAAACCTGTACCGCTTTCTCCAAATCGTTTGGACGGATGACGACCAGCGCTTTCACCCCCGTGGAAAACGCATACATATACTCCACGAAAATATCGGCTTCCGTGATAATGGTCATGATGGTTGCCAAAGCACCCGGCCTGTTGGAACAAGCCACACACACCACATCGGTGATATTTACCGCGTAGCGATGCTCCTTGAGAATTTCCTTTGCTTTTTCCGGGTCGGAAACAATCATTCTCAAAATACCGAAATCAGAGTTTTCCGCTACCGTAAAGGCCGTCATGTTGATATTGGCTTCGCCTAATATCCGGGCAATTTCGGTAAACCGGCCTTTCTTGTTTTCAAGAAAAATAGATAATTGTTTAATTAGCATGATGGTATCATTTAAATTTGCGTTTGTCATTTACTCGTTTTGCTTTTCCCTGACTCCGTTCCAAGCTTCTCGGTTCAACTAATTTCACGTCAGGCGATAGTCCGATGACACTTTGAAGCCGATGAACAATTTGCTTCCGCAAATCCAATAATTTATTCACTTCATCGGAATAAAACTCTTCCTTCACTTCTACTTGAACCTCAAAAGTGTCCAAATTGTTCACGCGGTCCACCACAATGAAATAGTGCGGTTCGAGTTCCGGCATCTCGCAAATAACCGATTCCACTTGTGACGGGAAGACATTGACGCCACGGATAATCAGCATATCGTCGCAACGGCCTAAAATCCGGTCCATGCGCACGGAGGTGCGTCCACATTCGCATTTATCGTAAATCAAACGGGTTAAATCCCGCGTACGGAAGCGCAGCAGTGGCATTCCGCTTTTTGTAATGGTCGAGAAAACCAACTCGCCGAACTCGCCGGGAGCAACCGGTTCGCCCGTTTCGGGATTGACTATTTCGGGATAAAAATGGTCTTCACATAGATGTGTACCGTTTTGACATTGACATTCGTGACCTACGCCCGGGCCGATGATTTCGGTCAATCCGTAAATATCGTAGGCTTTGATGCCCAATTTGGACTCGATTTCCTTGCGCATTTCTTCCGTCCATGGTTCTGCACCGAATGCACCGACTTTCAATTTAAATTCTTCGCGCGGAATGCTCGAATCGTGCAGGGCATCGGCCAAAAACAAGGCATACGATGGCGTGCAGGCCAAGCCCACCGCACCAAAATCGTGCATCAACATGATTTGTTTTTCAGTGTTTCCGCTCGACATAGGGATAACCGTTCCGCCGATGGTTTCAACGGCACCGTGTGCACCCAAACCGCCAGTAAATAACCCATAGCCGTAGGAAACTTGCACCACATCTTGCTTTCCAAGTCCATAAGCGGTAAAACACCGTGCACCGACTTCGCCCCAAATGGCTAAATCATTGCGGGTATAACCTACGACAATCGGCTTGCCGGTCGTTCCGGAGGAAGCATGCAAACGGACAATTTCCGACATCGGGCTGCTTAACAACCCGAAAGGATAGTAATCGCGCAAGTCTTTTTTCGATGTAAAAGGCAGTTTGACAATATCGTCAATGGTTTGAATATCGTCGGGCGAAAGACCTTTTTCCTGCATTCGCCTGTGATAGGGTTCGCAATTTTGGTAAATGCGTTCAACGGTCTTTTTGAGTCGAATGCTTTGGAGTGTCCGCATATTTGCGCGGTCCATGCACTCCATTGTTTCGTTCCAAATCATGGTGTTTTATTTATTTAATTAATTGGATGAATGCGTTGTAAATTCGTGCCGCAAAACTGCTACAAAAGGTAGATGCTCTTAAAAAACATCTACCTTCAAT
>JAITXK010000056.1 GCA_031284765.1 Candidatus Symbiothrix sp. | reverse complement strand
GCAATACGAATTTTTGCATCTTCGTGTTATAATTGAACCGTTGGTGGAATTGAAAGCGCTAATGCCGACAACGCGCATGTCCCGGCAGACGGTTATAATTGAACCGTTTGTGGAATTGAAATCTGGATACTGAGCCTTGATGTGAAGGGTTTGCAGGGTTATAATTGAACCGTTTGGAATTGAAACAAGGGGCTATGAAGCCCTTTTAACTCCCCTCCGCTTGGTTATAATTGAACCGTTTGCGGAATTGAAAAGTTGACAGTTTGTTTTTCTGATATACGGATGCCATAACTTTTGGATTTTAGTGTAACATGGTGTAAAGAGATAAAACGATTCGTTCCGGCAAACAAATACAGCAGTTAATTTATGCCACATCCATACAGCATAAAATCGGAAACATACAATTTTATGCACGAACCATCTGCCATAAAATCGGGAACGCGCAATTTTAGGTAATAACCTTTCGACGCAAAATCAACGATACCAATACCGATTACAGAGCGCTTTCCCTCTTTTTATTTCGCTGTTACCAAGCGGATACACACCGCTTGGTCAACAGGAATATTTTTACCGGTATCACTTAGCAGACCGGTTTCCTGGTCTATAGAAAAAATCTGAATCATCCCATCATCTTTGCAGGCGACTAACATCAACATCCCATCGGGGGTAATGGCAAAATTACGCGGATGGCGTCCTGTCGGCTGATAACCGATTTTGGCTAACAGCCCTTGTTTATCAACCTTAAATATGACAATACCGTCACCCTTCAAACGAGTGGATGCATACAGGAACCGTTCGTCCGGCGAAAGGTGAATATCGGCGCTGCCGCGGGCATTACACGTATCGGCTACAAGCGATTGAACTTCGGACAGTTTTCCGCCGGAAGGTGCATCTGTATATTTAAACACTGTCACCTTGCCGGATAATTCGTTAATCAGATAAGCCATCGTACCTGCGGCATTAAACAGGAGATGGCGAGGGCCTGAACCCGGAGTAAGTTTAGTTGTCTTTGATTCGTCATAGTCAAAGAATGGGGAATACCCTACAGTCCTGTCCGGCGGAACGTTAAACTGATAAATGCAATCATTCCCCAAATCGGTTGAAAAAAAGGAACGGCCATCCGGCGACGCCGCAATGCAATGGATGTGTGAATGGGCCTGACGTACCGAGTCCGGGCCTGAACCGTCAAACCGATACGTTTCTTCGCAGAGCATCAATGAGCCGTCGGTAGCTATAGGCGTAACTGAAACAGAACCACCTGAATAGTCAGCGGTTACGACAAACCGGTTTTGCGCATCCACCCGGATATAACACGGATCGGCCCCCACCGTTGAACTGTTCAAAAGCTGGATTTGCCCGGTCGTTTTATAAAAATCAAAGGCGTTGACCTTTGAATTTTCTTTTCCCGATTCACTCACCGAATAGACGAATTTTGAATCTCCCGAAACGGTCAGGTAAGAGGGGTTGTCTATTTCCGCTTTGTTTAATAATGTGGCCGTCAGATTGTCGATGTCAAACCGATACACATAAATACCTTCGCTACTCCCGGAGGTGTAAGTTCCGACCAAAATAAGCATATCTTGCGTTTTCATATTATCCTGTTTTTTGGTATGGCATGATGCAAAAGTGAAAGCTAAACAAAAGACACAAATGATTCTGTTTAATAATCTATTAGTCATAAATAAATGCCTGATTTGTATTTTTGACGAAAAACGGCCTTTTAAATGCCGGCCCCTTCCAAATTCCCAGAAAAGAGATTTGGAAGAGGCGGGCGATTGATTTTTAATTGTTTTCAGGGCGGAGCTTGCGAACCACTGCGCCGGCACGCCACATTTCGCTTTCGCGAAGCGTTTTCAGCTCTTCGTCCAAGCCTTCGCGGTAGTCCGGTTTACTGTTGGTGTCGATAGAGCGTTGCGCTTCGTTACCGCAGGCAACCTCTTTATACAGCTTCTCAAACACCGGTTTAGCGGCATCGTGGAACGGCCCCATCCAATCCAACGCACCCCGTTGAGCAGTCGTCGAACAATTGGCGTACATCCAATCCATTCCGTTTTCGGCAAACAAAGGCATCAGCGACTGTGTCAATTCCTCCACGGTCTCGTTGAAAGCCTCCGAAGGTGAATGTCCATTCTCGCGTAAGGTCTCGTATTGAGCCAGTAAAAGACCTTGGATAGCGCCCATCAGCGTGCCGCGTTCGCCGGTCAGGTCGGAGTAAACTTCCTTTTTGAACGTGGTCTCAAACAAATATCCCGAACCGACGCCGATACCGAGAGCGACGACAAATTCTTTGGCATGCCCCGTAGCATCCTGAAAGATAGCGTACGACGAGTTCAGGCCGCGACCTTGCAAAAACATCCGCCGCAACGACGTGCCCGAACCTTTCGGCGCGATTAAGATCACATCAATGTCTGCCGGCGGAATGATGCCCGTCCGTTCTTTGTAGGTGATACCGAAACCATGTGAGAAATAGAGCGTTTTACCCGGCGTCAGATACTGTTTGATGCGCGGCCAGACCTCGATCTGTGCGGCATCCGACAAGAGATATTGGATGATGGTTGCACGTTTGCAAGCCTCTTCGATTTCGAATAGCGTCTCGCCCGGCACCCAACCGTCGGCAACGGCTTTGTCCCACGTCTTGCCGCCTTTGCGCTGGCCGACTATCACATTAAAACCGTTATCGCGCAGGTTCAGACTCTGTCCCGGACCCTGTACGCCGTAACCTATTACTGCGATGGTTTCGTTTTTCAATACTTCTCTTGCTTTTTCCAAAGGAAATTCTTCGCGGGTAGCTACTTTTTCATCTACTCCGCCAAAATTAATTGTTGCCATTTCTTTACTAATTAAATTATTGCATGTTATATTATTATACTTCTTTTTTATCTTTCCAAACGATACGGCAGCGGCAAACGGATTCTTCGCCCTTTTTTGTATCTATTATAGACTCATTTCCGGTAATATCCTGCTTATACAGATTGAGTTCATCCCCAAAAACACCTTCCATCAGGTAAACGATTTCAAACCGGCTAATGTATTTTTCCTTGAACACGGACAAATCAAAAATATTGAGCGCATGTTCGATATATTTGATGCTGTTCATGTGACAATTTATATCTATATCACTGTAGGATACCGAATAACTCGCATCCTGTTTCACATCGGTCACTGCTGGTATTTTCGCAAAATTTTCGACAGGACATTCCATATCCGCCGCAATATATTCGGCTAAATCGGGATGCCAAGTCGCGATATTAATCGGGCGGCGGGTTTCCATATTAATGGCCGCCCAGACGCTGCGGATGTAGCCGATGATGTTCCCTTTGCTGTCGGACGCCCGGAAGCAGCGCTGTGTGACATAATGGGCTACCGTTTCAACCCAGGTCTCGATTGTCAGATTTTGGTCGAAACCGGGATAGTCGAGCATCTCGATTGACAGTTTGGACAACACCCACGCGACATTATCCTTTGAGATTTGTTCATAGCCGAATCCCCGTGCGTTCGCATGATTACTCGCCGCATCCAGAATGAAATTGCCGATTACGGGGAGAGCCAGTTTCCCTGTGAAATCACACGTGTACGACTCAATATGAAACTCGAATTTACCTACTTTGGATAACATCTTTTATTTTGCATTTATTATTACTTCACAATTAACAAGTCTCTTCTGTCTTTTTTATTAAGCACGCAAAGTTATAGGTTATTATATAAAAAACAAAAGATTTCCCGAATAAATCGAAGTAAAACGGCCATATTGGTTAAAAATTAAAAGTTCCATAGTTAGTTATTCTTTTCCAACCTTTTCTTCATCGTTGCCAGCATATCGCTCAGTCTTTCCACTTTGCTTTTTGTTATGGCGATGCGACCGGAGCGAATGAACTGCAGAACGCCGATTGTCTGGCTCAGTTCCCGGAAAAGAGCCTGGGTATCTTCGTAGTGACCGCTCTTTTCCAGCACGACGCACGTCTCGTTGATGTCGAGCACGCGGGCGTCGTATTTGCGGATAAGGCGTTCGACGGAGTCCATCTTCAGGAACAGTTCGGTGCTTAACTTGTAGAGAGCTATCTCCTGATGCACCAAATCTTCGTCCGTGTTGAAGTAGGATTTCAGGATATCAACACGTTTGTCAATCTGTTGCACCACTTTCTCTATCGTATTTTTATCGGCAAAAGTCGTTATTGTAAACTTATGTATGCCTTCGATGGCGGAGGGCGATACGGACAACGTCTCAATATTCAGTTGCCGCCGCGTAAAGATTATCGCAATCTGGTTCAGGAGACCTACGGTGTTCTCCGAGAAGATGATTACGGTGTATAATTTTTTATTTTCCATTTGTCTTTCCATTTTACAGAATCATATCATCCATACTACCTCCTGCGGGAACCATGGGATAAACCATGCCGCATTTCTCCACATTGGCGACCAGCAGATAAGCGCCATCGCAGGCGAGCATCTCACGAATCGCATCGTCCAATTCCTCCCGTTTGTCCACTGCGCGGGCGCCTATATGGTAGGCTTTGGCTATTGCTACGAAATCGGGATTATCCATCTCCGTAGCCGAATAGCGTTCGTTGTAAAATAATTCCTGCCATTGGCGAACCATACCTAAAAAGCTATTGTTAAGCAGAATTATCTTCACGTTCAGTTTTTCTTGCATAATCGTGCCTAATTCCTGAATCGTCATTTG
>JAITXK010000054.1 GCA_031284765.1 Candidatus Symbiothrix sp. | reverse complement strand
AATTTCGTCACAACTGTTCACCAATTGCAGCAATTGCTTTTTCGGAAGCGGGTATTGGCTGATTTTCAGTACCGGATTTTCAAATCCATCGGGATAATTTTCCTGCAAATAATTGAAGGCAATCCCGCAGGCGACAATGCCCAGCTTTTTATTTTTGCCGTCAATGAATAGGTTATATTTGGAATTTTCGGATGCTTCCAAAAACTCCGCTTGCTTGTTCAACAAATCTTTATACCGCCTGCGGGCGTTGACCGGCAGTAGAATAAAGCGTGGAGGGTCGGCTTTATCAATATGAATTGAATTTTGCGCTTTCACTTCCCTCCTTTGCACTCCGGCGCGTGAATGAGCCATGCGTGTGGTGATGCGCAGCAATATCGGATAACCCCATTTTTCCGACCATTCATAACCGTCATACACCATATCATAGGCTTCCTGTTGATTAGAAGGTTCAAAGATTGGAATCATGGCGAAATTGCCGTAAATGCGGTTATCTTGTTCGTTTTGAGAGGAGTGCATGTATGGGTCATCGGCAGTGACGATAATCATTCCGCCATTGATGCCCGACATGGCAATGTTCATAAAGGCATCGGCGGCAACATTCAATCCCACGTGCTTCATGCAGGAAAGTGTCCGTTTGCCGGCGTAGGACATTCCCAAAGCCGTTTCCACCGCTGTTTTTTCGTTCGCACACCAACGGGAGTAAATGTTCCGCTCTCTGGCCTGCAAAGAGGCCTGAATATATTCGGTTATTTCTGTTGAAGGAGTTCCGGGATAAGAATATACACCCGACAATCCGGCATCTATTGCCGCTTGGGCAATCGCTTCGTCTCCTAAAAAAAGTTGCTTGTTCATATCATATATATAAATGAATGGTTGGAATTTTTTTGACCCCAACCATTGCTATTTTATTTTTAATCTTTTCGTTTATTCCGGTTCAATCAATATTTGATTTTCATTCCGTCCAATGCTTTTTTTGCATTTGCATTACTGGGGTCAATGGTCAATATTTTCTTGTAATAATCGCCCGCATGGATGGTATCGTCCAACAATAAATAATAATACCCCAAATAAGTATATGCTTGCACAAGGTCATTGTTTCGTTTGCCATTTTCATTGTTTTGCAACATGACTTCTATTGCTTTTTCGTAATACGGTTTAGCAAATCCTTTTAATGGGGAAGTGGGAATTTCCTGTTCTTTTTGGTCAACAAAAGTGCTTATATGTCCTCGCCACAAATAGCCCAAATACGAATCGGGAGAGCGTTCGATGATTTCGTTAAATGCTTTATCTCCTTTTTCGATGTAGGTTTTGAATGTTGCATTGTATTCCGTTTGTTGTTCGGGAGTGGCTGTGGCAGCTATGGCATCATACGTGTCCATCAAATTCTTTGTTGCATAATATAAGGTCTGTCCATAATACAAAAAGTTCAGAGAAGTGACATTCTCTCCTGCCAATTCAAAAAATTTGTCGTATAATTGAATTGCTTCGGTATAGTTGCGAGTTCTTTCGTAGGCATCAATCAATTCAGAATAAACGTCCACGCTGGTCGAATCCAAGGCTATGGCTTTCAAAAGAACTTCTATTGCTGCTTCCGGTTGTTTTTGTTTGATTAATGCTTTCCCGTAAGTGAAATAATCCAAATAGATATGCGTATCTTCGGGATTATTCTTTAAAAAATCGGCTAATTCGCTGACCGCTAATTCGTAATTTTCCAATTTGAAATGGTTGTAAGCTTGCAAACGGTGCATAACAGGATTATTCGGTTCAAACTTCAACACATAATTTATTTTGAATAACGAAGCTTCATATTGGTCGGTAAAATACAACAACTGAGCGTATCTGTCGTGTTGCAGCAAAGGTACGCCCGGAATAGCGATGAATTTTTCGTATGCCGTCAATGCCGCATTGTATTTGCCGTTTGCGCGGTTAATATCTCCGATTAAGGCATAAGCGGGAATATATTCGGGGTCGATGGCAATCAATTGGTCTAAATACTCCAAAGCAGCGGCATTGTTGACCAATTCATATACTCTGGCCAATTTCAAATAAGCTAATTTAGAGTTGGCATTGAAATACTTGGCTTGTTCATACCATTGATAGCCCTGTGATTGTTTACCTTGTTTCATAGCCAAATCGCCTTTGGCCAAGAATAATCCCGAATCTTTTTTGTTGGCTTTTTCGGCCTTTGCCAAAGCATCCTCTGCTTGCGGATAAAGGTTGAAACCGATATATACTTCAGCAATCGCTGTGGCTATTGAAGCATCTTTTTTTTGCGCCAAACTGAGTGCTTTTTTGAACTTAGTGTCAGCCTCTTTCGCATCGCCTTTCGATAAAGCTATGCGACCTTCGCCAATGTATCCGTAGGGATATTCGGGGTTGATTTCAATCGCTTTTGCATAGCAATAAGCGGCCGAATCGGTTGCTTGCAATTCAAAATAACTTTGTCCCAAATAGTATTGGTTCTCGGCTTGTTCTTGCGGCGTTTGATTGGCTTGCGACAGAAAGAAAATTTTGGCAGCATCGTACAATTCCGCCTGATAGAGGTCGATGCCCCGTTCGTTACTGTCGGCATAAACTGTTGCGAATGACAAGAGTACGCCGAAAAGACTGATGATTTTTTTTGTATTCATAATATGTTGTGTATGTTTTTTTATTACTTGGAGATATTAATTAATCCTATTGACTCGCCTGTTTTGCGGGTCGGTAACCGGCAACAAACCTTCTTTCATCAAAACGATTTGTCCGATTTGAAGAGAAAGAAACACGCTTAATCCTGTCGATAGACCGCTTTTCGGGTCGGATAAAAGCACATAAACCGGTCGCCACAAGGGATAATCTTCCCGGTGAATATCTCCCGCGTAGGGCAGATAGCTGTTGGCAAGAGTAGCCGGTTCAACGGTACTCAACCGCACCAACCGAATTTTATTTTTGTCCGCAAGGGGAATATCTTCTAATTTATTGATGCCTACAAATCCGATAGTATTGGGCATTTGTTTTACTTTTTCAATCACTTCTGCGGGATTGTTCATCGCATAAATTTGACTGGTTAATGCTTGTTTTCCGGCAATAGAATCAACTAAATAGCGCAAAATCCCGGAATCTTTATTGTCCACAATCAGACGTACCGAACCCAAAGGAGATTGCGGGTTCATTTGTGTCCATTCCGTAATCTCTCCGGTCAACATTTTCTTTAATGCTGGTACACTCAGTATGGAATCTGTATTTGTAGAATTGATAATCAGTGCAATGCCATCAAACGCAATCAAATATCTTTTTGCGTCCATCGTGCGGGCATGTAAGGCTTGCCTTTCTTGGGGATACAAATCGCGCGTTGTAAGGGCAAAGCGTACGGAATCTTCCGTTAATAAACGAATGGCTTCGTTTTCATTGGTATAAATGGGGAAAATAACTGCCAAAGGGTTGTGTCCTTCAAATACTCCTATTTCGGCATCCATTAAGGCTCGGAAATTTTCATCACACGCAATATTGATTATACCCGAGTGGATGGTATCATCCCATTTGCCTTTGGATTCTTTCTCTTTGCGGCAAGAAACCAAAGACAACAGGAATGTGAATAGTATGCCTGCATAAACGATTCGTTTCACATTTTCTTTATTGCTCGATAAATTCTAAATACGCCATAAATTCCTACAATAACACCTAATGCTATTCGTATGCCGTTGCCCATTAGTGCGTTGAATTGAAGATGAAAACGCTGAGGAACAAACAATACAATAGCCATAAACAGATACAACAATGCCATTGCCGACTCGAAAATGAGTAGTGCTAATTCTTTTCCTGTCGGTTTATCGGAATCTTGCGTATGCATCAATCACTAATTTTGATTTTGTAATTAATTCTGGAGTGTGAAATTTATCGGTAAGGTGTAATATACGTGTACTGCTACGCCGTTTTGCTTCCCGGGAAGCCATTTCGGCATTTTCTTTACTACGCGAAGCGCTTCCTTATCCAAACTGGGGTCTAATGGACGTACAATTTCTACTTTGTCCACAGAGCCATCGGGTCTCACAACGAATCGAACAACAACACGTCCCTTAATGCCTTGTTCGGCAGCGGTTGGCGGATATTTAATGTTATCCTTCAGCCATTTCATCAATTCGGCCTCTCCACCGGGAAAACCCGGCATTATTTCTACGAGATTGTGAATTTCCGGTTCTTTTTCCTGAATCACAATTTTGTGGTCATTCAAGTCTGCAATATCTATCCCATCTTTCGAGCCATGCTCTACCGTTGCAACGGAAATAGCGGCTTTACTGTCGGTCAATTCCTGTGCATTAGCCATCAAGTCTTCGTCGCGCACATTTTCGTCTTTGTCAATTACAATTTCCGTCATCTTGATCGATTCTTTCAAAGCGGGAGGCGGCGGAACATTTTCCATTGCCTTGATTTGATTTTCTTCCGGAACTTCCGCTTGAATATTGGTCATGACAACTTCTACTGCTTGTTCTACAACTACTTCTGGTTCGGGTAATACCGACGTAATAATCTTGGGGAGAAATATAGCCGACAATCCCACCAAAGTAACAATCAGCAACGACTTCAAATGTCGATTAGAGGATTCTTCGCGCAGCACATAAGCTCCGTATTCTTTGTTTTTACCTTCGAATATCAGGTTTAACCACTTCTGTGCTGTTAAATCAAAATCTTGTGCCATAATTCTTATATTTTATAGGATTGTTGATTATTTTTTTGCCGCTGCCCGTTGCGCTTCTGTAAGATACTCGCCATTACTGGTTTTTCTGTACAACAAGTGACGGTCGCCATCAGCCAAGTCGATTACCGCATAAACGCCAATATTGCAAATAGTCATCTCGTCTAATGCGTCCACCATGTTTTTATAGGTAGCCAAATCGCTGACCTTAATCATCACCGTAGGGGCGATTTTCAATTTTTTCATGGCTTCATCCTGAATTTTTACGGATTGCTCCTTAAATTCCTGCTCGGTAATTTTACCCTCCCCTTTCTCAATTTTCAAGGCTTGGATTTTTTCGTAGGTACCTGCATTCCTTTTCAGTAAATATTTCCGAATTCCTTCCGCACCGTAAGCTGAAGTTTTCAAAAAATCAGGGTTTTCGTAGTCACTTTCCTGCGGCATCCCTTCGTAGTAATAAACTTCGTTATTACCGCCCAAAATAAGCGTGATAGCGCTGGATTCACGTGCTTTATTCTTTTCTTTTTCGTCAACAACGTCCTTGGAAGGCATGTTGAGATTCATCGTCTGTGGTTTCAAAAGCGTTGTACAGAACATAAAAAACGTAATCAACAACATGTTCATATCCACCATCGGAGTGAAATCGACACGCAGGGTCTGTTTTTTCTGTTTATTTTTTCCGCCTTCTCCGCTTTCCTTTACTTGTACTTCTGACATTTGTTTTTAAGTTTAGTAAGATTAATACTTAAGTTTATTCATTAGAAGCCGTTTTCAAGTTGGTAATCAAGAGATAACGGTTTTCACGCATATCCCGTAAATCGTCCATCACTTTTTTTACCACCGGATAATGGGTTGTTTGGTCGGCTTTGATTGCGATTTGCAAATCGTAAACATCCTCTTGTATGCCTTTTTCTACTAATTTCTCTTGTCTATCTTTACTGGCCTGTTTGGCATGACCCACCCACCGTTTGAACTCGTTATCCCTCGAAATAACGCCTTTCATATCTCTCACTTCCACGCTGTCGGTAGGAATTCCAACTCGGGAATTGGCGACATCGCTCAGATATTTATCCTGTTCTTCGGTCGGATAATCCAAGAATTCCTTCATTACAGCCATAGGAACTCCAAAAGTGGACAAATTCTTGAAAATAGTAAGTTGTTGACCTGTAAATTCATATCCGTAATCTTCACCTACTGCCTTTAATGCTTCTACCCTGTCGCTCGTATTATCCAAACTCAGAAATATTTTCCCTTTTGCATCCACCAAAATGGTTAGGATATTGGTTTCGGGAATGGTAAATTCGGAAACCGAAGCCGGTGTATTGACTTGTATCGGTTCTTTCTGAATAAATGTAGAAGTCAACATAAAGAAAGTAAGCAAAAGCACCGTTACGTCACTCATCGCCGTCATGTCGATGAATGTATTTTGCTTTTTTACTTTAACTTTTGCCATGACTTTTATTTTTCGTGTGTTTCAGCATAAGTTTGAGTAAGAGCGAATCCCATTTCATCGATAGCGTAAGTCATATTGTCAATTTTACCGCTGAAATAAGAATAGCTGATGATAGCCAAAGCACCGGTTAAGATACCCGTTGCGGTATTTACAAGCGCTTCCGAAATACCTACGGACAATGCTGTTGCGTCCACACCGCTACCTGTACCCAAAGCTTGGAATGACTTGATCATACCCAATACAGTTCCGAATAACCCCATCAAAGTACCTAATGTAGAAATAGTTGCGATAATCGGAAGATTTTGTTGCATAGAAGGCAATTCCAATGCGGTAGCTTCTTCAATTTCGGCTTTGATTTCTTCTATTTTTTGTTCTTTGGCAAGATTCACTGTTTCCATTTCTTTGTATTTCTTCAAACCAGCATCTACAATAGCGGCAACTGAACCTTGTTGTTTAGCACAAAGCGCTTCTGCGGAAGCAAGATTGCTTTTTTTCAAATCCGCTTTTACATCGTAAACGAAGTTAATCAAGTTGCCTTTGCCTTTTGCTTTACCTAAAGCGAAGAAACGTTCAACACTCAAAATAACAACTGTCAATAAAAGTGTTAGGATGATAGGAACCACAAAACCTCCCTTGAACATTGTTCCCAACAAATTGTGAGGATGGTTGTCCGGGTTATTTCCTTCAAAATTGGAGTCTGCCCCCAAAACACAATAGAAAAACAATTCCGCTAAGATAAGCGCAATGATAATTACTAAGAACGCTGAGATACCACGAGATTTTTTACCTTCTCTTTTAACTGCTTTTGCTTCCATAAGAATAGATTGCTTTTTTTTAGTTAGATAAATTTGAATATTATTGATAATTTACTTTTAATTTTATACTGCAAATATAGGGAAATTATCACAATACCGCATAAAAAAGCAACTAAAGCACTGTTTTTTGCGAAAATTTAACAGTACACCCGTGTTTTTAATTGGTATTGTAGTTTCTCTATCAAGCATTATCGGGATGTTTACAAACCGAAGCTGAAAGTGCCGATATGCTCGTAGATGCAACTTAAAAATCCGATAATGAAAATGCCGGCGGTACAAATAATCAAACTCAATTTATTGTATCCATCTGTTTTGAATTTTTCAACGGCGTATTCTTCCCGTTCATTAATAAACATGGCTTTCACAATCAACAAATAGTAATAGAGTGAGATAACCGTATTCAGCAATGCAATGAATACCAGCACAAACTGTCCTTGTTCGGCGGCCGCCATGAAAATAAAGAATTTGCTGAAAAATCCTGCTAAAAAAGGAATGCCGCCTAAAGAAAATACGGCCACCATCATCACAAATGCGAGTTTTGGATTGGTATTATACAGTCCGTTGAATGCCGAAATACGTGTGTCGCCTTTGGATTGGTTTTCGATGGCGGAAATAACGCCGAAAGCCGCCAAATTGGAGAATAAATAAACCAAAACATAGAATACAGTCGCCTCCATTCCTTGCGCTGTTCCGGCAATGATCCCCAATAAAATATATCCGGCTTGCGAAATGGACGAGAAAGCAAAAAATCGTTTCATATCTTTTTGACGAATGGCGAACAGGTTCCCCAAGGTAATGGTGATTACAGCCAACCACCACAGAATCGGTTTCCAAACAATATCAAATGTTCCGAACACTTTATAAATGGCAAAAATCAACGCAAATGCTGCTGCACCCTTGGAAACGACCGATAGATAAGCGGTTACGCTCGTCGGCGCTCCTTCGTACACATCGGCTGTCCACAAGTGGAAAGGTACTAAGGATAATTTGAAACCCAATCCGCCAAAGAAGAAAATAAATCCCAAAATGACTAAGGGAGAGCTTTCGTTTATGATATGAATCGACATGTTATCAAAATACATACTGCCCAAACTCCCATACAAGAACGACAAGCCGAACAACATAATACCCGACGACAATGCGGAAATCAACACGTATTTCACACCCGCTTCCGCCGATTTTTCCTTGTATTTATTGTATGCCGCCAAACACGCCAGAGGCAGAGAAGCGGTTTCCATTCCGATATACAACAGCATGAAATTGCCTGCGGAAACCATCAAATACATTCCCAGTAAGGTAACCAATGTAATGGTATAAAACTCGCCCCGCCTGTGAACCGTGCCTTCCGAAGCCAGCCATTGATTGGCTTGCAGGAAAACAATCAAGGTTGCCACATTGAGTATCGTTTTCATGATAACGGTCATCGGGGAACTAATGTACATTCCGCCGAATGCTTCGCCATTCTGTATCGCAGGGCAAAAGCCGTAAGCTGTAAGTACCGCAAACAAAGCAATTGCAATGCCGGTAAAATATTGCTTGCCTTTTTCGGAACAGAATGTGTCGTATAAAAACAAGAAGACAAACAGGATCACTAATCCTATTTCCTGTCCCATGTATAAAAAATTGCTGAAATCCATATCGTTAGAAGTTTATTTTTGCAATAATCGGGGTTAAACTGTTACTGATAATATCGGATGCGCCCGAAGGATACATACCGATGAAAGTAATCGCGAAAATCAACACTACTACGGAAACTTTTTCGTACCAGGCAGCATCGGGTAAGCCGACGTGATGTTGGTCTTGAATTGGCCCGTATAGGATTTTGCCCACCGTCCGCAAGATATATACGGCGGTAATCACAATCGAACAGCAAGCCGTAATAGTCAATATCCGATGAAATAAATCGGCGTGTTGGAATGAACCGACGAAAATGGTCATCTCGGCAACGAAACCACTCAAGCCCGGAAGTCCCAGCGAAGCCAAACCGGCAATCACGTAGCAGACCGAAGCAAACGGCATGATTTTCATCAAACCGCCCATCTCGCGAATGTCACGCGTATGCGTTCTGCCGTAAATCAGACCGATTAACGAGAAGAACAAGGCGGTCATTAAACCGTGGGAAAGCATTTGCATAATCGCTCCGGTCATCGCTGTTTGATTCATCATCAAAATAGCGAACAACACCAATCC
>JAITXK010000187.1 GCA_031284765.1 Candidatus Symbiothrix sp. | reverse complement strand
ATTCCGCACCAATAAAATCACCAAAAACCATCCACCCTATAATTAAAAATTGTATCTTTGTTCCCTATTTCAATCCCAATGGATGATACATTAATATTCACATCTATATGAAAACCACAATAGAAGAACGCTGGGGAACACATCCCAATGACGTAAAACGGTATGATACCGCGCAATTACGAAAAGAGTTTTTAGTCGAAAAATTGTTTGCACCCGATGAAGTCCGGATGGTTTATACCCACAACGACCGCTTGATTATCGGCGCTGCAGGACCTGTTGAAGAATCCTTGCCGCTGGAAACCGTGGATTTGATTCGTTCCGAATATTTTTGCGAACGCCGCGAACTGGGCATCATCTGCATCGAAAACGAAGGCGTCATTTCGGTCGATGGCAGGGATTACGAATTGGCATACAAAGATGCGGTCTATGTCGGCCGCGGCTCCCGGGAAGTGTTGTTCAAAAGCAAAAACGCCGCTCAACCGGCCAAGTTCTATTTTGCTTCTTCGCCCGCGCACCAAGCATATTCCACAACCAAAATAGATTCTACCATGCGCCGTACCCGCGCATTGGGCGTGAAGAAAACGTCCAATGAACGCACGCTGAACCAGATTATCCTGAGCGAAATCGTGCCCTGTTGCCAGTTACAAATGGGCTTGACCGAAATTCACGAAGGCAGCGTTTGGAATACCATGCCCCCGCATACCCATTCGCGCCGGATGGAGGCTTATTTCTATTTCAAAGTGCCCGAACAACAGTCCGTTTGCCACTTCATGGGCGAACCGCAGGAAACGCGCCATCTTTTTATGACGAATGAACAGGCGGTTATTTCGCCGTCCTGGTCGATTCACAGCGCGGCGGGCACGAGCAATTA
Source organism: Candidatus Symbiothrix sp. (assembly GCA_031284765.1). Taxonomy (GTDB): domain Bacteria; phylum Bacteroidota; class Bacteroidia; order Bacteroidales; family Azobacteroidaceae; genus Azobacteroides. The sequence continues at coordinate 12,723 of JAITXK010000187.1, read as the reverse complement.
TACCTTTATTTGGGCTATGTGCGGCGAAAATCTCGATTATGATGATATGGATACCTTTACAGCAGATAAACTCAAATGATTAGAACACGGATAAAACGGAAATACACGGGAAATACATATTCTGTGTATTCCGTTTTATCTGTGTTCCAATAAAAATACAAGAGATGAAAAAAGTAATCACCTTCGGGGAAATCATGTTGCGCCTGGCAACACCCAATTATCAGCGTTTGATACAATCAACGAATTTGAATGCCAACTTTGGCGGAGGCGAAGCCAATGTGGCGGTTTCTTTATCGAATTACGGCATTCCAACGGAATTTGTAACCCGCTTGCCGGAAAACGACATCGCCGAGTGGTGTATCTCCGATTTGCGGAAATACAATGTCGGTACCCGTCACATTATCCGCGGGGGCGACCGTGTCGGCATCTATTTCCTGGAAACGGGGGCCGTTGCCCGCGCCTCTAAGGTCGTTTATGACCGTGCGGGTTCATCCATTGCCGGCATTCAATGCGGGATGGTGAACTGGCGGGAGATTTTGAAAGACGCCCAATGGTTTCATTGGACGGGCATCACGCCCGCCTTGTCGCAGGGAGCGGCCGATGCCTGTTTGGAAGCCATCCAAATCGCCAACGAAATGGGCGTACCGGTTTCCTGTGATTTGAATTACCGCAAAAACCTGTGGAAATACGGCAAAACGGCTTCTGAAATCATGCCCGCTTTGGTGGAAGGATGCGACATTATCCTCGGCAATGAAGAAGATGCGGAAAAAGTGTTCGGCATCCAACCCGAAGGCTTTGATGTTTCACATACCGGCGGGGAAGTGGATGCCGCTGCCTTTGAATCGGTATGCAAACAGTTGCAAACCCGTTTTCCGAAAGCCAAAAAGGTGATTATTACCTTGCGTGGTTCCATCAACGCCAACCACAACACCTGGGGCGGGTGTTTGTATGCCGGAGGAAAGTTATTTCAATCGAAGCGTTACGACATCACCCACATTGTGGACAGAGTAGGGGGCGGCGATTCGTTTATGGGCGGCTTGATTTACGGATTGATTAGCTATCCTTCCGACGACCAAAAGGCCTTGGATTTTGCCGTAGCTGCTTCCGCCTTGAAGCATACCATTTACGGCGATTTCAATTTAGTGACCGTTCAAGAAGTAGAACAATTAATGAAGGGAGATGGCTCCGGCCGTGTTTCCCGCTAAAAAAATATATATCATGAGTCAATTTTCATTAGAAGGAAAAGTAGCGCTGATAACGGGCGCTTCCTATGGCATCGGTTATGCCATTGCTTCGGCTTACGCGAAAGCCGGTGCGAAAATCGTGTTCAACGACATCCGGCAGGAATTGGTGGACAAAGGCTTGGCTGCTTACAAAGCCGACGGCATAGATGCCAAGGGCTATGTGTGCGATGTAACCAACGAAGAACAAGTCAATGCAACGGTAGCCCAAATCGAGAAAGAAGTGGGTGTGATTGATATTCTGGTCAACAATGCCGGAATCATCAAACGCATTCCGATGATTGAAATGACGGCGGCTGAATTTCGTCAGGTCATTGATATTGATTTGAATGGGCCGTTCATCGTTTCCAAAGCGGTGATTCCGTCGATGATTAAAAAAGGACACGGGAAAATCATCAATATCTGTTCAATGATGAGTGAGTTGGGTCGTGAAACGGTTTCGGCTTACGCGGCTGCTAAAGGCGGTTTGAAAATGTTGACCCGCAACATCGCTTCCGAATACGGCGAATACAATATTCAATGCAACGGCATCGGCCCCGGCTATATTGCTACGCCGCAAACGGCTCCCTTGCGTGTAAAAGGCAATCCTTTCAATGATTTTATCATTGCCAAAACGCCGGCGGCGCGTTGGGGAACAACCGATGATTTGGAAGGTCCGGCGGTCTTCCTGGCTTCTCCGGCATCCGACTTTGTGAACGGTCACATCCTTTATGTGGACGGTGGTATTTTGGCATACATCGGCAAACAACCTTGAGACATGGCACGATTTAATAAAATACAAGTTCTGAGCACTGTGTCCGCAACGGGCATGGTGCCTGTCTTTTATCATAAAGACATAGAGGTGGCAAAAAACGTGTTGAAAGCCTGCTACGAGGGAGGTGTTCGTGCTTTTGAATTTACCAATAGAGGGGAATTCGCTCACGAAGTTTTCGGTGAGTTGAATAAATATGCTGCCAAAGAATGTCCCGAAATGATTTTGGGTGTTGGTTCGATTGTGGATGCGCCCACGGCGGCGCTTTATATTCAAATGGGCGCCAATTTTATTGTCGGCCCCTTGTTCAATCCCGAAGTGGCGAAGGTAGCCAATCGCCGGTTGGTGCCTTACACGCCCGGTTGCGGTTCGGTTTCCGAAGTAGGTTTTGCACAGGAAGCCGGTTGCGATTTGTGTAAAGTTTTCCCCGGCGATGTCTTGGGCGTTCATTTCGTGAAAGGACTGAAAGCCCCGATGCCTTGGTCGATGCTGATGGTTACCGGCGGCGTAAAGCCCGAAGAAAGCAATCTGAAATCGTGGTTCGATGCGGGTGTAACCTGTGTAGGCATGGGTTCCAATCTTTTTCCGAAAGAAATTGTTGCGGAAAAAGGATGGGAGATAATCACGGATTTATGTAAAAACGCATTGGAGATTATCCAAAAAGTCAGATAAATGAATCACCTAAAAAACAGCTATTATCATGAAACAAATCCATCACCCGGCTTCCAAAATGACTAATTTCCGCTGGGTAATGTGCGCTATGTTATTTGTAGCCACCACCATAAACTATTTAGACCGGCAAGTACTCTCCCTCACTTGGGATGAGTTTATCAAGCCGGAATTTCATTGGAACGATGATATTTATGGTACCATCACCGCCTGGTTTTCCATATTCTATGCCATCAGTATGCTTTTTGCCGGAAAATTTGTTGATTGGATGGGCACCAAAAGAGGGTATTTATGGGCCATCGGAGTATGGTCATTCGGCGCTTGCCTGCATGCCGTTTGCGGAATTTTCACCGAATCGTGGGTGGGTCTTGGCTCTGCAGCCGAATTGGCTCGGGCTACCGGCGATACCGCCGTGGTGGTAGCCACTGTCAGTATGTATTGCTTTCTGGTTGCCCGTTCGGTATTGGCGCTGGGTGAAGCGGGAAATTTCCCTGCAGCCATCAAAGTAACTGCCGAATATAATCCGAAAAAGGACAGAGCCTTTTCAACTTCTATCTTCAACGCTGGCGCATCGGTAGGAGCGCTTATTTCTCCGCTCACGATTCCCCTTTTGGCCAAGGCATACGGATGGGAAATGGCTTTTATAATCATTGGCGCACTTGGTTTTATTTGGATGGGATTTTGGATTTTCCTTTACACGGCTCCCGAAAAAAACAAATTGGTAAACCAAGCCGAGTTGGAGTATATCGAACAGGATAAAGCCGAAGAAACGCCCGCCCCAAAAGCTACCGTTTCCGCCCCTGAAAAGAAAATAAGTTTCCTTCAATCGTTTACTTATAAGCAAACATGGGCTTTTGCTTTTGGTAAGTTTATGACCGATGGCGTGTGGTGGTTCTTCCTTTTCTGGACTCCATCGTATCTGAAAGCCAATTTTGGTATCAAAACCACCGAAGGTTTGGGTATGGCTCTTATTTTTACGCTTTATGCCATTACTACCGTGCTGTCTATATACGGCGGCAAATTACCTACCGTTTTCATCAACCGCTCGGGACAAAATCCTTACGCTGCACGGATGAAAGCCATGTTGATATTCGCATTTTTCCCGCTTTGCGTGCTGTTGGCCCAGCCTTTGGGTGAATGGTTTACTCCTTCACTTGGGCAAAATGCTGCCTGGCTGTCGGTTTTAATGATTAGTATGGGATGTGCAGCACATCAGGCTTGGTCGGCCAATATCTTCTCAACGGTAGGCGATATGTTTCCCAAAAGTTCGATAGCGACCATTACGGGTATAGGGGGTATGGCAGGCGGACTTGGCTCCATGTTTTTGCAAAAATCCGCCGGAAGTTTGTTTACCTATGCTTCCGGAAGTACAATGAAAGACGGTAATTTGGTAGAAATGACCAAAGAATTAGTTGAACAAGGGTTTACCTACGTTCGCGAACCTTTGACATTCCTTGGCTTTGAAGGCAAACCGGCCGGATATTTTATCATTTTCTGCATTTGTGCAGTGGCTTATTTACTTGGATGGCTTGTAATGAAAGCCTTGGTTCCGAAATACAAACCGATAACAAACCTCTAAAATGGCAGACGACAAAAAAATTATTTTTTCCATGGTGGGAGTTAGCAAAACCTTCCCGCCTCAGAAACAAGTGTTGAAAAACATTTATCTCTCGTTTTATTATGGTGCAAAAATCGGAATCATCGGTTTGAATGGTTCCGGAAAATCCACCTTGTTGAAAATTATTGCCGGTATCGAAAAAGAATACCAGGGCGATGTGGTGTTTTCTCCGGGCTATTCGGTCGGCTATTTGGAGCAGGAACCGAAATTGGATGACACAAAAACCGTCAAAGACATGGTCATGGAAGGTGTGCAGGAGGTTGTGGATATTTTGAAGGAATACGAAGCAATCAACGAGAAATTCGGCCTGCCCGAATATTACGAAGACGCCGGTAAGATGGATACATTGATGAACCGGCAAGCGGAATTGCAGGATAAAATTGATGCAACCGATGCCTGGAACCTCGATACGAAACTGGAACGCGCGATGGATGCGTTGCGTTGTCCCCCCGAAGACCAAATGGTCGGAACGCTGTCGGGAGGTGAGCGGCGCCGTGTGGCTCTCTGCCGCCTTTTGCTGCAACAACCCGATGTTCTTCTGTTGGACGAACCGACGAACCATTTGGATGCCGAATCCATTGACTGGCTGGAGCAACACTTGCAACAATACGCAGGAACGGTTATCTGCATCACGCACGACCGCTATTTTCTCGACCACGCGGCCGGCTGGATTTTGGAACTCGACCGGGGCGAAGGCATTCCCTGGAAAGGTAATTACACCTCGTGGCTCGAACAGAAAACCAACCGTATGGCGCAAGAAGAAAAGCAGGCCAGCAAGCGGCGCAAGACCTTGGAGCGTGAATTGGAATGGTCGCGCATGGCTCCGAAAGCACGTCAAGCCAAAGGAAAAGCGCGGTTGAATTCTTACGAACAGTTATTGAATCAAGATACCAAAGAGCGCGAAGAGAAACTGGAAATATTCATTCCCAACGGCCCGCGTTTGGGCAATAAAGTCATCGAAGCGATGGATGTAGCCAAAGCATTTGGCAACAAGTTATTGTATGACAAATTGAATTTCATGCTTCCTCCAAACGGTATTGTCGGCATTATTGGTCCCAACGGAGCGGGCAAAACCACCCTTTTCCGTTTGATTATGGGCTTGGATAAACCCGACAAGGGCACGTTTGAAGTGGGAGAAACGGTACAAATCGGTTATGTTGACCAGTCGCATGCCGACATCGACCCGGCCAAATCGGTCTTTGAAGTTGTTTCCGGAGGAACGGAATTTATTCGTGTCGGGGGCAAGGAAATCAATTCCCGCGCCTATCTGGGACGATTCAATTTTACCGGCGCCGACCAAGAGAAGAAATGCGGCGTTCTTTCGGGCGGGGAACGCAATCGCCTGCATCTGGCGCTGACCTTGAAATCGGAAGCGAATGTATTGCTTTTGGACGAACCGACGAACGATATAGATGTCAATACTTTACGGGCATTGGAAGAAGGCTTGGAAAACTTCGCGGGTTGTGCAGTAGTCATCTCTCACGACCGCTGGTTTTTAGACCGCATCTGTACGCATATTTTGGCCTTTGAGGGCAATTCGGAAGTCTTCTTCTTTGAAGGTTCGTATTCCGAATATGAAGAAAATAAAAAGCAGCGTTTGGGAAATATCGAGCCGAAGCGGATGCGTTACCGGAAGTTGATAGCGGATTAAATCATTCAAATCGAATGGTCTTCGCCGGCGATAATTTCGCTACCAGGTACGAAGGGCCAACCAACATCAAAAGCGTAACAATCAGCGTACCTAAGTTAATCAGAAGCAATGTGCCGAAATTCAAGTCAATAGGGACTTCCGAAACATAATACGCTTCCGGGTTCAATTTGAATATGCCGGTGTATTTTTGGATGAAACAAATAGCAATGGCGATAACATTGCCCCACAAAAGCCCTTTGCCTATCAAAAAGGCGGACAGATAGAGAAATATTTTCCGGATTCCGGTATTGTTTTCGCCCATGGCTTTCAGAATGCCTATCATGTTGGCGCGTTCCAGGATGATAATCAGCAAGCCGGAAATCATGGAAAAGCCCGCGACAAGCAACATCAGCAGCAAAATGACCACGACATTGGTGTCCAATATATCCAACCAGGCAAAAATCATCGGATTGATTTGTTGGATGGAACGGACGTAATAATGATTTCCAAAGCGGTCGGTTTGTGTAGATAAATGATAGGAAACGGTTTCGGCGGTTTGTTCCACTTGCTCGTAATCGTTGACCAGAATTTCCAAACCGCTCGCCACATCGTTATCCCATTCGCTCAATCGGCGGATTTGTTTGATGTCGCCAACGATAAAAACTTTGTCGTAATCGACGAAATTGGTTTGATAAATGCCTGAAATAGTATATTTCCGCACTCGGGGCGGTTCTTGAAGGTAGTAGCAGAGAAACGAATCGCCTGTTTTGAATTGCAGTTTGTCGGCGATATTTTTAGAAATCAGGATACGGTTGTTCAATAAATCAGCGCTGATGAGAGGAACCTCGCCTTCTATCAGGTTTTGCTGCAAAAACGTCCAATCGAAATGCTCGTCCACTCCTTTTAAAATGACTGCCTGAAAGTCGCTATCGGTTTTAATAATTACCGGTTTGGTAGCAAATGCCTGAATATGAGCAATTCCCGGTAGGATTTTCAATTCGTTCAGCAAGCTGTCGCTGACCGCAATCGGCTGCGTTTCATACGAAGAATTACTGTCGAAATGCGTGATTTGAATGTGCGAACCGAATCCGATAACTTTGTTGCGTACTTCCTTTTTAAAACCTACTATGATAGCCACCGAAAGAATCATAATCGACAAGCCCAAGGCCATGCTGGCGATGGCAATGCGAACGGCGGGCGGGGAAACTTGCTTTTGCCCGTCTTTATTGAAATAAATTCTTTTGGCTATGAAATAGGATGAGTTCATTTGCTATTATATGCTTCCAACGCTTTTTCCAAAACTACCATTGCTTTCTGCAACTCCTCTTTTTCCAGCACGTATGCGATGCGTACTTCATCTTTTCCCAATTTGGAATTGGCATAAAAGCCGGAGCCGGGCGCCATGAAAATGGTTTGTCCCTCGTACTCGAAATCGGACAGGCACCATGCGCAAAACTTGTCCGCATCATCCACCGGAAGACGGGCAATGGTGTAAAACGCGCCCATCGGAATCGGTGAATATACGCCCGGTATGCGGTTCAAGGAGTCAATCAAGAAATTTCTTCGTTGCAAATATTCTTCATACACGTCCATCATGTATTCTTCCGATACGCCCAAAGAGGCTTCTGCAACGATTTGTCCCAAAAGCGGGGGACTTAATCGTGCCTGACAGAACTTCATGACCGTTTTCCGCAGTTCCTTATTTTTGGTAATCAGCATCCCTTCGCGAATTCCGCACTCGCTGTAACGTTTGGATACAGAATCGATTAAAACTACATTTTCTTCGATGCCCACCAAGTGCATGGCACTAACGTACGGCGAACCCGTATAAATAAATTCGCGATACACCTCATCTGAAAATAAATATAAATTGTATTTTTTGACCAAATCGCGAATCCGGTTCATTTCGGCACGCGAATATAGATAACCGGTTGGATTATTGGGATTGCAAATCAAAATGCCCTTGGTGCGTTCGTTGATTAGCGCCTCGAACTTTTCGATGGGAGGCAGGGCAAACCCCTCTTCAATAGTGGAGGGAACCGTGCGGATAACCGCACCGGCTGAAATGGCAAAAGCCATGTAATTGGCATACGCCGGTTCCGGCACAATGATTTCATCGCCCGGATTCAGACAGGCCATGAAGGCAAACAAAACCGCTTCCGAACCACCTGTCGTGATGATAATATCATCGGCGCTGACATTGATTTTGAATTTGGAATAATAGGAAACCAGTTTTTCTCGGAAACTGCGGAATCCATCGCTCGGACTGTATTCCAAAATTTTCCGGTCGATAGTGCGAATGGCTTCCAACGCAATTTCCGGCGTAGGAATATCCGGCTGACCGATATTCAAATGATACACTTTTAATCCTCGTGCCTTGGCCGAATCCGACAGAGGAACTAATTTGCGAATCGGAGAAGCGGGCATCTCAATCCCGCGTGTAGAAATTTCAGGCATAATGAAACCGTATTGAACGAATAAAGCCGATCCATGCAGACCGGCTTACTCATCATATATAATATATTAACTTCTTGATTTTCTTAATTCAATTTATTTACGTGCAAAGCCAGTTTTGATTTCAGGTTGCCCGCTTTGTTTTTGTGAATCACATTGTTCTTGGCTAATTTATCCAACATTGCACTCACTTTTTTGTATAACTCAGAAGCTACGGCTTTGTCGGTGGTAGTCCGAAGGTCGCGTACTGCATTACGAGTTGTTTTTGCATAATATTTGTTGCGCAAACGTTTCGTTAATGTTTGTCTGATTCTTTTTATAGCTGACTTGTGATTTGCCATTTTCTTAAAAAATTAAACGTGTTATTTAGTAGTCCATAGGGGAATCGAACCCCTCTTTCAAGAATGAAAATCTTGCGTCCTAACCGATAGACGAATGGACCTTCGGCTTTTAGCGAGTGCAAAGGTAGAATTATTTTTTTAATCTGCAAAAATATCTTCCGGTTTTTTGTAAAAAAATCTATCTTTGCAAAATGTTATATAAAACAAGAGCGGTCATACTGTATCAAATGAATTATAGCGATGTTTACACTATCGTTCATGTATATACTGAAGCGTTCGGTCCTGTTTCGTATTTGACGGCAAAAAGCAAAAGTAAAACCACCCGTGTGCCTAAATCGTTTTTTCATCCCTTGGCCGTTGTGGATTTGGAAGTGGAACATCAAAATCTGCGGGAAATACAGCGCATAAAAGAAGCCAAACCGCATTTTCCGTTATTTTCTATTTTGACCGAACCCGTTAAAAGCACTATTTGTATTTTTTTGGCGGAAGTAATGGCTAAAGTGTTGAAAGATAAACAACCCGATGCTTTGTTGTTCGATTATCTGCTGCAATCTATCCGTATTTTAGAATTATCGGAAAATAATTATGCCAATTTTCATTTGGTTTTTCTGATTCGGCTCAGCCGTTTCATCGGATTTTATCCTGACAATTCGGAATATCGGAAAGGCATGGTTTTTGACTTGCAAAACGGCATTTTCATCCCTCATAAACCGTATCACATTCAATTTTTGAATCCCGATGAAAGTGAGGTTTTTCACCATTTATTGCGTATGTCGTACGAAAACATGTCACAATTTCAATTTGCCCGCAACGAGCGCAAAGACATACTGTATCGTATTTTAGAATATTACCGCCTGCATTTAAGCAGTTTTTCGGAAATCAAATCCTTGGAAATCCTTCACGAAGTTTTTGGCTAATTCAGATTATTATCCTACTTTTGTGGGCGTGAAACATTTGCCCTTTGTCCTTGTAGTTCAATGGATAGAATAGCGGTTTCCTAAACCGTTGATTCGGGTTCGATTCCCGACGGGGATACTCAAATGAGGTTATTCTGATAAAAATATCGGAAAAAGTTGTATGATAATGAAACTTTATATACCTTTGTGGCATGGAAAGAAAAATAAAAACATACGGCGGTTATTTTGAATCATTTATGGATACGCTTACCGAACAAGCGCAACATAAAATTCAATACGGTCTTGATTTGCTAAAAACACAAGACAGAGTACCGGTAAAGTTTGTTTCACTTATTCGAGACGGGATATATGAATTAAAAACCGAATACGGAGGAAATATATACCGTGTGTTTTTTATTTTTGATGATGGGCAAATAGTAGTTTTGTTTAACGGATTCCAAAAGAAAACTCAAAAAACGCCAAAAGGAGAAATAGAAAAAGCATTAACAATTAAACAAGAATATTATGCAGACAAACAATCACAAAATCGTTGATTACGATGCGGTACTTGATAATAAATTTGGAAAAGTAGGCACTCCTGAACGCGAAGCATTCCGCAAGGAAGCCTACACCTATTATATGGGGCAAATGATACACGATGCACGTAAAAGTGAAAAAGTAACGCAAACCGAACTTGCAAGTCGTATCGGGGTCGGTAAGTCGTATATTTCAAAAATAGAGAATGGAGATATTGAGCCGGGCGTAGGCACGTTTTACCGAATCATTGACGCTCTTGGTTTGCGCTTTGAAATAGTAAGACCGGTTTAAAAGAGTTCTACCTTATGGTTTTACTCTCTCCCCAAACAACTCCATCAAGCGATGATTCTGCTCCTGAATCGTTAAATTGGAATTATCCAACACCACTGCATCCTCTGCTTGCCGCAAAGGGCCGTCCTTGCGAGTAGAGTCAATACGGTCGCGCGTAGCCAAATTGTGAAGTACTTCTTCAAAAGTCGCATGCTCGCCTTTGGCAATCAACTCGTCCAGGCGACGTTGGGCACGAATTTCGGGAGAAGCAGTGACGAAGATTTTCAATTCGGCATTCGGGAAAACGATGGTGCCAATGTCGCGCCCGTCCATCACAATGCCTTTGCTGAGGCCCATGGCCTGCTGTTGCTTGACCATCTCTTCGCGAACAAATCCTACGGCGGCTATCGGACTGACTTTGTTCGCCACTTCCATACTGCGGATTTCATGTTCCACATTTTGTCCATTCAAATAGGTGTCCGAACGGCCTGTTGCAGGGTTTTTGATAAAGGTAATGCGAATGTTGCGAATGTCCTGTTTCAACTTGTCCAAATCTAATTGGTCACCCTTAAAAATACCCTTTTGGATGGCATGGAGCGTAACGGCGCGGTACATAGCCCCACTGTCCACGTAAGTGTAACCGATGGTTTTGGCAAGGTCTTTTGCCATGGTGCTTTTCCCACAAGAGGAATGTCCATCAATAGCAATAATGATTTTCTTCATTACAATTGCATTTCTATAAAATTAGTGGAAAGACTGAGCATAAAAGAGGTTGCTCCCGTGTTGTATCTGCCAAAGGCACAACCGATATCGAACGATTTGACGTGAAAGCCGAATCCCGCCGAGAACCCGCCGAGTTTGTTTCCTTCTGTTAAACTCATATCTACGACTCTTTTGGCGTTACAACCGATACCAATCCAGAAGTTGTCCGAAGGTAACAATTCCACTCCTACTATCAGGTGTTTGAATAAGGTGGAAAAGAATTTGTCGTTTTTTGCATACCCATCTTCAAATTCCCAGCTTTTCAAATGGATGGCAGTGACTGAAAAGCGAATAGGTGCATGCGCCAATTTTTGCGTTACACCAAACTGAATATCCCATGGGAGGACAGCCAAATTGTCTTCGTATGCTTTTATTTGCCGTCCGATATTTTTCCCTGTCAAGCCCCATGAAAAACCATGCTCTTCATTATAATAGCTTAAACCCAAATCCACACCGATACCGATGGCCGTATTGTAGGCGTAATTGGAGTAAAGAAACTTACCGGAGATACCACCACGTAATTTATTGGTAATGTCGTGAGCAAAAAAAAGCGTTCCACAGATGTCATTGGCGCGTAAATCGCCTAAAATATCGCCATTTTCGCTTACTTCGAGCATTTGCCCGTAATGAGCATACAATGCACCGATGCCGAAAGAGCTTTTCTCATTCCATTTTTTTGTAAAGCTTATGTTCCCTATACCTACATCGGCAATATAAGGCAGATAGCTGAATAATAAGGTTTTATCCATTTCATAGCCCAGAAAGGCAGGGTTGTCGTAAATGAGCGAAGCATCGTTTGCTATGGCTGAAAGGTTGGTACCACCGACCGCTGCTGACCGCGCAGAATGAGGTAACAGCAAATAATCGAAGGTGGATGAGCCTCCTTGCGCCCAAACAGGCATCCAACAGGCAAAAAAGAATATCGCAAACAAAAAACTACGCATAATTGTTGAATTGAAGACACAAATATAACGCATAAAACTGAAAAGAATTGTATTTTTGCGGAATGGAAATGAAAAAGACTCCTCAAGCGGATTTGGAGAACGAACGCACCACATTTTTTTTGTTGGGATTTGTGCTTGTTTTGGCAACTCTGTTTGTGTTATTGGAATGGACAACAGAAGAAAGTTTATCGCCCGATTGGGCCGGATTTTCTTCTTTACTCATTGAAGAAGAATATAACGAATCATTGGCGATAGCTCTCGAATCGCAGAAACCATCTCTTGATACCCCTGAAAAAGAAATGGAAAAACAGCCAACACTTGTTGCATACGAAGATTTCAATGTGGCAGAAAAAACTCCGGATACGGAGGAAGCTTTGCACAAATTGTTTGACGAAACAAACGCAGAGCCTGAAAAACCCGTTTCTCAGGTTACCGAAGAACAAATACAGGCTATTGACCCAATCTATACCGAAGCGGAGGTCATGCCCCAGTTTCCGGGAGGCTATACCGAATTGAACCGCTTTCTTTTTGCAAGGCTCGAATATCCGCCTTCGGCTTATAGCCAACGCATACAAGGCAAGGTGTGGTGTTCGTTTATCGTCAATAAAGA
>JAITXK010000157.1 GCA_031284765.1 Candidatus Symbiothrix sp. | reverse complement strand
CTTTCGTTGCGGATAATTTTCTCCGCAAGTCGCAGCGAGATATGATACGGACAAACTTCTGTGCGCAAGCCGTTTGGACAAACGAGCAGGGTGTCCGTATCCTCGCAGGTTCCACCTCGTCCGAACAGGATAACAATGCAATTTTCATTTCCTTCATTCCTTTCATTCCTTCATTTTCTTATGACTGCCGACAAAAGCCGACGGCGTTTCCCCAAATTCTTTCTTAAACGCATTGGTAAAATAGGAGTGACTCTCGATGCCGACGTCGTCCATGATTTCGCGCATGCTCAGGTCTTTTTCAATCATCAGGTTGGCGGCTTTGAGCAGGCGTCGCTTCAGGATAAATTCGACGATGGACATGCCGGTCATGGCCTTGATTTTCCGGTACAGTTTACTCCGGCTCATCGACAGCTCGGAGGCAATGAAATTGACATCCAATACCGGTTGGGTCATGTTGTTTTCGATGGTGCGGACAAAGTCTTGTATGAATTTATGGTCGCGCTCGTTGGAAGCAACCGTGTTATTGTCGGAATAATAATGCTTGGCGTAATATTCTTTTATCTGTTGCTGATGGTTGAACAGGTTGCGTATCGAAAGTTTTAACAGATTCAAATCTACCGGTTTTTCCAGATATACGTCTGCGCCGGAATCCACGCCTTCGATTTTGTTTTCGATGCCCGTTTTGGCCGTCAATAGAATGACCGGAATATGGCTTGTTTCGATATTTTCCTTGATCTCGGCACACAGTTCGATACCGTCTTTTCGCGGCATCATGATGTCGCTGAGGACAATGTCAATCAATTGGTCGGATAAAATTTCTTCGGCTTCCATGCCATCGGAAACCGCAACTACTTTGTAATCGGCTGCCAGAAAATCGGACAAAAGGTTGCGCAAATCTTCGTTGTCTTCCACCAGCAGAATGCGTTTCTTTTCGTTTTGTATGAAAGTAGCAGTCGGTTCTTTTGCCGTCAGTTGGTGATTTTCGTTGGCGAGGAGTTCCACATTTTGCGTTTCAACAGGTTCCAAGGGCAGACAGACGGCTATATCGGTGCCTTTTCCTTCTTCGCTGAATATCATAATGCTGCCTCGATGCAAGAAGACTAAACTTTTGACCAGCGACAAGCCAATGCCCGTACTCGAATAAACATCCGTGTTACTCGTTTCGGATTTGTAAAAACGTTCAAAAACTTGTGGAAGAGCGTCTTTCGCTATGCCGCTGCCGGTATCGCGGATAGCTATCACACAATTGCTTTTGGAACCTTCGTCTCCCGTGGTCGTGTACTGATTGACAAAGGACGACTGAAAATGCTGTTTGTCGGAATACAATTCGATGGAAATACGACCGCCTTTATCCGTGAAACGGAACGAGTTGTTCAGAAGATTCATGATGATTTTTTCGACAACCGCCTTGTCCAGGTTCAGCGATGCAGGGAATCCTGGTTCGCAATAGAGATTAAATTCCAGGTCGCGTTGCTCGGCATAATCCTTGAAATCGGCGGCAATTTCTTTCACGCAGGCATAGACATTGGTTTCCTGAAGTTTCAGAGTCATTTTGCCGTTATCGAGCGTCCGAATGTCCATGATTTCGTTCACTAAACTCAATAGGCGGCGGGCGTTGCGACTCAGTATCCGGTAATAATATTCTTTCAGACCTTCCATGCGCAACTTTTCGAGTGAAGCGATGATCAGCGACAATGGCGTTTTGAAGTCGTGGGAGATATTGGTAAAGAACCGCATTTGTGCTTGATGAATCTCGTCTTGCTTGGTTTTCTCTATATTTTCGAGATAGAGTTGTATTTCGAGTTTCTTTCTTTCGCGATACCGTTGAATGATGAGTCCTGTAATGACGGTACAGATCAGCAGATAAGCGATGTAAGCAGGAGCACTCAGCCACGGCGCCGGTTTTCGTACGATTTTTACCGATTGGATGTTTCCGCTCCAGATACCATCGTTATTGGCGGCTTCCACTTCAAAAGAGTAAGAACCCGGTTTTACTTTGGTGTATTGCACATTGCGATTCGAGGCGGGTGTTTCAATCCATTCATCGTAATACCCTTTTAAACGGTAGCGGAAAAGATTTTTTTCGGGAACCAGGTAATTGTCCGAGGAGAAGGCAAAGCCGAAATTTTCCTGTTTGTAGTTCAGTACCATTTCTTTTTTGTTCGATTCAAAAACGGCTTGTGCCGGTGCGTAATGAATGAAAAAATCTGAAATAATCACACGGGATTTGTAGGTGTTTTGTTTGATTTCTTCGGGTTTGACACGGGTAAAACCGTTGGTTCCGCCGAAATACAGTTCGCCATTCATGCCTTTCATCGAAGCCAAAGGGTAATAGACTTGTCCTTGCACGCCGTCTTTTGTGTCGTAACGGGGAAATCGGTTATTGGCTATGTCGTAGCGGATTAATCCGTTGTTGGTGCCCAGCCAGAGATTTCGTTCCTCATCGTAGCAAATATTGTATATCGACGACACATTGTGTTTCATCCACTGGTTGTGAAAAGTGTATTCGGCGGTGCTGGAATTGTACTTGACTAATCCGTTACCGATAGTTCCTAACCATAGATTGCCGGAATCGTCCAGGCAGAAGGTATGGAAATTCATAAATGTTCCATTGATATTCGGGATTGCCTTGATTGCCTTGGTCTTTACATTCAAGAGGTAGATTTTTTCGCTGCTGAGTATCCATAAATTATTGTTTTTGCCCCGCAGCATATCGAAAATATAGTGGCGGCTTTTCCCGCTGAAATCGTAATGGGTAAATGTATCGCTTTTGAATGAATAAAACGAAATGATTTCTTTTCGGAATTGATAGGCAATCCAAAGTCCCGAATCGCCTTCCAAAACGATTTTGCGTATATCGTTGTATAATAATGAATTTTTGTCTTTCGGTTTGTTTTTGAAATGTTTGAACCGGTGATTTTTCGGGTCATAGCAATCCAATCCGCCGTTGTACAGGGCAATCCAGATATTACCGGTTTTGTCGGGGACAATCGATTTCACATTATTGTGCGACAGACTGTTGTTGTCGTTTGTGTGAACGAGATAGGTGAATCGTCCGGTTTGTTTATTCATGCGGTTGATACCCCCGCCTTCCGTGCCAATCCACAGCGATTGCGCATCTTCGGCAAATGCGCTGACGGGACTGTGATTCAATCCGTCTGCTTGGGGGAGCCAGGTTGTAAAAGGCATTTGTTCATCTAAATTCACATAGCAAACCGAGCCTGAGTACGCGCCAATCCACACATTTTTGTGTTTGTCTTCCTGAATTGTCCAAATGGAATTGTTCGGCAGACTGAACGGGTCGGATGGGGAATGTTCGTAGTGCATATATTTCCCTGTAAGGGGGTCTAAAATATATAAACCATTGAGGGTGCCAATCCAAATAAGTCCGTATTTGTCAATATAAAATGCCCGTAGAGGCATCGTTCCGTTTGTTTTGAAAAAATCGAATTGCGCTTCGATGGTCAATGTGGGCAAATCAATCTTATAAATGTTTCCGTCCCGCACCATCACCCACAACTTCCCCTTGTACGCTTTGATATGGAGTATGCGGTCGGATACGGGCAGGCTAAAACACAGCGAAAACTCGTTTTTTGCATAATTATAGCGAAATATATTGCCGAATGAACAAAGATACAAGTCTTCATTATTCAAGCAAAAAACGGGGCTAAGTGAGTATTTGATTTTGCTATCGAACGAAGGGGTTTGCAGTTGATGTTTTTTTATGTCCAAAATATGCCACAAGTAATCTTTTAAGACCCAAATATGATCTTTGCTGTCGATTTTAACGGCATCAATCCCCTCTTCCCAAATCCGTTGGAAATTATCTTGGATTTTATTGTAGGCATACAATCCGTTTCCGGTATGGATAAACAAACGGCCTTTCGAATCGACCGCTATATCATATAAAGACCATTCCTTCTCCGGATTCAGCTTGGTGAAATAAGTATAGTAATATTTATACTCGTAGCCATCGAAACGGCAGAGTTCATTGTCCATCAACATCCAAATAAAGCCATCGCCATCCTGTAAAATAGACCGCACGCCATCATATAAAAAACCGCCTTCAGGCGAAAATGTCCGGAAACGGTAATTTTCACCGGATTGCAATGCTTCGCATGGAAACCACAAGAAGACTGTTAAAAAATAGACAATATACTTTTTCATGTATATGCCGATGGACGGAACGTTTGCTCCCCATCCAATATTTTACCTACGCGATTGATTTCCAGGAATGAAGTGCCCCCACCCTCGCCAAAACTGCCGCTGAGGTAGGCCACCAAATCGTTTCGATTAATCATTTGTTTGTTGAGCAGTTTGTTTAATGCGTCCAGAAAATACTGTCTCGGGTCGCCTGTTTCTGCTTGATATTCGGCCCATACGCCGTAGGAAAGGGATAATGCCCGTGTGGTTTGTTCCTGATAGCAAATAGCGAACACCGGCGCTTTGCCGCGGAAGGCTGCCAAATTGAGCACGGTTTTCCCCGAATAGCTATCCGTAACAATGGCTTTGACCTGCAACTTTTGACTCGATTTCACCGCTTGCTTCGACAAGAACGAGGTAATATTCAAGTTATCTTCCGGCATCGGCACACGAATGTCATTCTCCAATAACTTGGTCTTTTCAGCCTCGCGGGCAATGGTTGCCATGGTACGCACGGCCTCCACAGGGAATTTGCCGTAAGCCGTTTCGCCACTCAACATCAAGGCATCGGTGCGGTAGTAGATGGCGTTGGCAATGTCGGTGACTTCGGCGCGGGTGGGACGGGGATTGTTAATCATCGAATGTAACATCTGCGTAGCCACAATGACCGGCTTTTTGGCCGCCACACATTTACGAATCAAGATGCGCTGCAAGCCGGGTATTTTTTCCTGCGGCACTTCAATACCCAAATCGCCGCGGGCAATCATGATGCCGTAAGCGGCTTCCAATATCTCGTCGATATTGTCCACCCCTTCCTGATTCTCAATTTTCGCGATGATTTTTATCGGGCTGTTGTGTTCGTCCAAAATCTGTTGAATATCCCGCACATCCTGTTTGTTTCTTACAAAGGAATGGGCTATGAAATCAATTTTGTTTTCAATGGCATACAGAATATTGGCGCGGTCTTTCAACGTCAGCGAAGGCAAATTAATGCGTACGCCCGGAGTATTCACGCTTTTGCGGCTTCCCAGAACGGAATCATTTAAGGCTTCCACCAGCAGATGGTCGGCGTACTTTTCAATGACTACCAGTTCCAAATCGCCGTCATCAATCAGTATCATATCATTCAACTGCAAGTCGTGCACAAAATTAGGATAACTGACATAGATATGCCCGGGCACCGTTTTCTTATCGGGCATCCCTTCGATGCGAATTTGGTCCCCTGTGCGAATGGCAATCGGTTCGTCGGCGATGGTCGTGCGCACTTCGGGGCCTTTCGTATCCATCAATATCCCGATACGGTTGGAAACGGTTCGTACGCTTTGAATAATCTGGTCGAAACCCTCCTTATCCAAATGAGCGGAATTCATGCGCACCACATTCATTCCCGCATTAAACAAATCCCTCATAAAAGGCACATCGCAACGCTTATCCGAAACGGTTGCCACTATTTTCGTGTGTTTTAACATACGCTTGTTTTCAGTTTTTATTCAACAATTACACGCCCTCCCGCTGTATGCGATACAAACTCCGGTGCATACAGGCATTGGATGCTTGCCGTACCGTTGGAATAGTCTCCGGAAGCAGTTGCGTATAAATGATATTCAAATACATAAGTTCCTTTAGACATCGCAGAAAAGAAGAAGTTCATGGAAGCGTCTTTCGGCGAAAGGTAATACAGCAGGCCTTGTTTCCACTGTGTGCCCGACAATTGGTCGGACGGTTCGAAACAGGAGGCTCGCATATCTTTCAGGCAGACAAACTCCAGGTCGCGGTCGGTGCGGACGGTTAGGCGGACGGTTACTTTATTGCCTGTCTTTATCGGGGTGCCGGCTGTGATGACTTGCAGGGTCTTGCCGGCAGGGGTATTCTTCTCTATGAAAAGCTGTTTGCTAATACTTAGCGAGGTTTGGGAGGCGTTTATCCGGTCGATGGTTTCGTAGTATTGATGGTAGAGGGCGCCGAATGCGGGAATGTTGTTCGCTTGGGCTATGGTTATTTCTTTCAAGGGCTTACGGGGATTCACCTTCAGCTCGGTTTTGAAATAATCGGTAGCGGCTTCGACAGGAATGTCAAGGGCTTGTTTATCTATTTGAATAGTCGGTTTACCGTCGCTTTCCAACCAGTTTGTGCCGGTTTGCAATACAATATTGATGGCATTTACCGTTGCAGGCACGTTCTCCCACAGTTGGGTTTGCTTTTGTTTCAGTAACCATACTTTCATTTCATCCATTTCCTGAGGTGTGGAGCCAATTTCGTTGAAAGCTTCCATGATAAACGTATGCACACAGACAGCGCTTTGGGTCATGAAGCAGTTGGTAATCGTGTTGTTGGCCCAAAACATGCCTAAGTCGGGTTTGCGGGTGGCATGCTCACGCAGGGAGTTGAGGATGGATTGTGCGGTTTTCGCATGCCCTTCACGCTGCAAAATCATGGCACTCAAGGCGCGATTGTAGAGATTCGGCGTTTTCGCCCAGTACTTTTCAAGCACAGAAGTATAGAAGCGAACCGCTGCTTCGTTATCGCCCAAAGGAATGTCTTTATAAAGGGAGCGAACGAATAGGTATTCCAATTCGTAAGTGGAAAGCGTTTGTAATTGCTTCCAATCCGTGCGATTCTTCTTCAGCGATTCAAACTGCTTTTGAAATTGGTTATCTATAAATACGATGGCGCTTGCAATCGTGGAAACATGATTCTCCCTCGTGCCTAACCGGCTGATACCGTACAATATCCATTGCGTAATGCCAACGCTGCTATTCATATTCTTGAACCATGACCAACCGCCATCGGGCAATTGCAATGCTTGCAGTTTGTCCACCGCTTGCTTTTGAAAGTTTGCAGCACGATTGAGGTCAAAGAGCAGGGACAAACGCTGCTTTTGTTCCGATTCATTGGAGGCTTCCAACACCCACGGCGTTTCTTCCAACAAAACGGATTTCAATTCCTGATTCTTCTCCAGATTGGAGAGAAGCGTTTCCTTAGTCCCGCCTTGTTTCGTCCAAACGTCGATGACTTGTTTGATTTTCGGGGTGCTATTCGCAATTTGAGTAGCTAAAGTATTGGAATAATAGCTTGCGAACCAATCCAAAACATTATCCGATTGCGGAATGGTCATACTTGGCAAGGCTTGCACGGCATACCAAACAGGGTTGGAGGTCAATTCCAAGGTCCAACGATAATCTTGCAACGTGGACGAGGTCTTGTTTGCGAATGTATTCAATGAATAGGTACGGCTTTGTCCACCTGCAATGTGTAGAGGAAGGCTTTCCGTTACCAGCATCCGGTTGGGCAAGACCGGAATGAGGTGCTGCTCGCCATCGCTGAAATCGGGTGTCCGGGCAATGATTTTCACTGCCGTCAGGTCGATGCCCGAAGGTACGTTGAACATCCAATTTACCGGCACGGTTTTGCCTGCTTCCACCGAAAAAGTTTGTGAAGCCTCGGCAATCATAATATTGGATTGATTGCTAAGCGGGTCAAAACATTCGATGCTAACGGTTCCGGCAAGAGCCGTTTCCGTCAGATTGGAGATGTTCGCCGTAAGCGTCATGCGATCGCCTTCGCGCATGAAGCGGGGCATGTTGGGAGCAAGCATCAACTTCTTTTGACTGACCACTTGCTGCATAATGCTCCCATATTTCAGGTCTTTGGTATGCGCCAGACCGAGAAACTTCCAGGTGGTATTGCTTTCGGGAACGGTAAAGGAAATCAGGGTTTCGCCCGCTTCATTGGTCGTCAGGTGCGGGTAGAAGAAGGCGGTTTCATTGAAGTTCTGACGGAGCTGAAGCGGCTCCGGTTGGTCGGTCTGCGCTTCTATTTTACTTTCCATAGACTTAAACGCCGCCACAGCGTTTTCTTGCACCACTATCTTATGGTCTTCCAAATCGGCAATATCGACTCTTCCATAAGTATTGGCGGCAGTCGCCCGTAAAACATTCGCCCGCGACTGATTGGCAATCGCAAATCCAAACCAATTAAAGGAGTTGTATGAAAAATCAGGCACAGCTACCGGCTCTTTATTCTCTGCAATGAACCGGTTGGAAGTGTTAAATTCATTCCCTTTTTGAGGGTGTATTTTCCACAAATACACCGGCTGCACCGGCTGAAAAGACCAGCGATGCTGCGTTATTTGATCCAAAGAAGCATCATACATTCCCGCCAACAGTTCCGAAATCGCAGGCGTATATGTTGCATCTTTCACCGATAACTTCCATTCTTCCTTCTGTCCGGGCTGCAAGCGATCGCGAAACACTTCCATCTTCAATGTCAGTGCTTTATCCTCTTGTTTTTTGCGTATTTCAACGGTTTCGGTAAAGAATTTGCCGTCCTTTACAAAGCTGAATGTGGCGGTAATGCCGTCTCCATAAGATTGCAGGAAGGGAATGGACAGCTTTTGATTGCTATTGTTCAGCACAAAGCGTACCCCGGAAAGGCGTTTGTTATTTTGAAACAATTCGTATAGAACAGACACGCCTTTGGCGGAGGAGCCGTAAATGATTTCAGCTTTCTCGCCTACGGCGCAAGTCGTTTTCGGGGTCATCAACCATTGATAGACAGGGACGGGAGGACGTTTGTCGGCTTGGGAGGCTAAGGTGAAATCCGTTTCTCCTCCGGTTATTTTCCACGAGAGAGAGAGAGAATCAGCAGCAAGGCAAATGCGATACCGCCCCGAAGGCAATGCTTTCAACCCAGCCATATCCAACTCTTTCCCCGCCTCAAAGCGACCGGAAAGCACTTGGTTGTCCACCAACCAATCCTCATCCCTTAAATCGAACTGCGCCGCATCCTTCGCACGCAAGGCATAAACCGAATAACTGCCCGCCACCGGAACCGGATGACCCGATAAATTCAAAGCATTGATTTGAACCTCCGGCATATCCTCCTTACTGACTACACCCGTTAATCCGTTGATAACAAAATACATGGATGTGTCGCCTATCGACATCCGGTTGCTTGCACTTTGCGTTTCGCCATTCGTGTTGGTAAGGGTGGTTTCAATAATGTAGGTATAATATACATTGGAATCGTTGCGGTTTTCAAGGGTTTTTTCAGGCGTGAAACGGATTTCAAAACTGCCATCATCCTGCGTTTGGACAGTTCCTGCGGCCACTTGCGCCGGCTCAAAATAACGGGAACGGCACAACCAATGATATTGCCGCGTAATCCGGTATTGCACAGGAACGGACTGTAACTCAACGCCTGAGAAGGTCTTTGCACGACCTTTTACTACCACTTCATCGCCAAAACGGCAAGCGGTGTTGTTTTCTTCGAACTGAATATCGAAAGACGGCCGTTTATATTCTTCCACTTTAATATTCGCATTTCCACCGTTTTCCACGGTTTGCAGCAAGAAGTTGCCGTTCATAAGGCCTTTCGGAACGATAAACTCGCCGCTGAAAGACCCGAAAGCATTCGTTGTCAACCGTTTCTTGTCGATTTCGTTCCGGTTGGCATCGCGGAAAATGACCGTGTATGTTTGATTGGGTATCACCTGTTGCACCTTATCGCCCGTTTTGAACGCAATGCCCTTAAAATAAACGGTTTGTCCGGGGCGGTAAATGCTGCGGTCGGTAAACAGGTTGACTTGAACAGGGTAATTATTTTGCTCCCGGTAGGTCGAAAGCCAAGGCAGCGAAGAGGTGATTAATGCCGAATCGTTGCCAAAAGAAGCATTATAAAACACCAAATCCTTGTCGTTGCCTCCGGTAGCCAAACCCAACTGATTGGTGGTAATGGTTTGTGCCGGCTGCCATTGCAATACATTCTTCTTGCGCTGATAGAAGCGCACGCTTGCTCCCTTCAGCGGGTTCCCGCTCATCCGGTCAACGACCAGAAACTCTCGTTTCTCATCCATTACACGGGAAACCGTTGCCAAACGGCTCACCGAAAACTGCTCATTGGCCGGCTCCACATCCGTATGATCGGTAGAAATGACGTATTCATAATTGCCGACACCCTGCACCGGAATCTGTATCGTGGTGTCAACCTCCTGATAAGGAAAGTCAAAAGTAAGTACTATGTCCTTCGTACTCAACAATTTGCCCGATTGCTTATAGCGGCCGTTGCGACTCCATGTATTCTCATACACCGAAACTGGCTCCGCAATCTTATAGATATCCACTTTCAAGCGATGGATATTTTGGTATTGAATCTTCAAAGCCAAGGCCTTGCCCGGGTAAACCGTATTGTCGGCACTGACAGTTAACCGGCTTTGTGTCAGCTCTGTCAAAAGGTTTTTCAGCAATCCGATACGCTCATAATTGGGGTAGGTTTTGATGCCTTGCCGGCAAATATCATACGCCTTGGTCCGGTATTCCGCCGCTTGTGCCTCATTGGAACGATGCCGATGATAAAAGAGCGCTTTGCGATAGCATATTTCCGCACAAACATCCTTCCCTTGAACCTTCGATTCCAGGGATTGGAGAGCCGTTATATAGTCGTCATCCGTCCATCTTTCGGGAGCGTTTTCTCTCATAAAATCGGCATAATCCAAGGATATCATCACAAAGGCCTGCGGTTTTTTAGTGGGCGATTGCACGGCTAACCATTGCTGATACAAAGTAGATAGTTGATTGAACCATTGGTCTTTATCGGACTGATTTCTCCAAGCAGTCAGCGTTTGAATCCCCTGTTGACATACGAAATCAAATAAGGTGGAATAGAATTTGGAAGCATTGTTGACAAGCAATATGTCTTTGTAATCCATCAGCGGTTGATCCGCCAACGGCGCCTGCATTGATCGCGCAATGCAGTAGTTCACCTTTTGGAAAAATACATTGGACGTCCATTCACGCATATCGGGAATTTCGCTTTGCACATCATCCAAAGAAACAGCAAGAGAGGTGCGCTGCCGGATTTGATAGGCGTTTGCCTGATGATAATTCGTATAGATTTCCGCCAAAAGCGAATACAGCAAGGCCTGTTCGACCGGATTGCTATCCGAGGCGGTAAATTTTTCTATTTCAATGATTTGTTCAGGCAGGCGGTCGTTATCAATAGCGGTTTGATATTTCAAACGGTAGATAATCGCCTGAATCAGTTCGGGACTGTTGCCCGTTTTCAAGGCTTTGCGATAAATCGTATCGACTACGGCCAATGCCGATTGCGGAAGCGATTGTTCCTCCAAAGCCGCTACTTTTTTCCATTGAGGCGTCTGTGCATGGACAGACAGCGTGAGTGCCAAAAGAATTCCAATCAAGCAATGCCGTTTCATCTATGTATTATTTAATATTTATAATTTCATTGGCTTTCTTTCCTGCCAATAAAGTATTCTGCATCAAAGAAATAATTGTCATTGGGCCAACACCGCCGGGAACAGGCGTGATGAATGAGCATTTCGGCGCCACTTCATCAAATTCGACATCGCCCTTCAATTTGAAGCCCGATTGGGTTTGTGCGGACGGTACACGCGTGGTGCCAACATCAATGACCACCGCACCTTCTTTCACCATATCCGCTTTGAGAAAGCCGGGAGAACCCAATGCCGCGATAATAATATCGGCTTCCAGGCAGTATTTTTTTATATCTTTGGTCCGGCTGTGACAAACCGTTACCGTACAATCGCCCGGATCATTTTTTTGTATCATCAGATTGGCCATGGGTTTGCCGACAATGTTGCTTCGTCCTAAAACCACGCAATGTTTGCCCGAAGTGGGAATGTTGTATCTTTTCAGCAATTCCAAAATGCCCGCGGGAGTGGCCGAAACGAAACACGGCAATCCAATCGACATCCGGCCTGCGTTGATGGGATGAAAGCCATCCACATCTTTGCGGTAATCAATGGCTTCGATGACTTTCTGTTCAGAAATATGCTTGGGAAGAGGCAGTTGCACAATAAATCCATCGATATCGGCATCGGCATTCAATTCTTCCACTTTGTGTAGTAATTCTTCTTCGGTCACATCCGATTCGTAACGAATCAAGGTTGATTTGAAGCCGACTTCGTCGCAGGTGCGGACTTTGCTTGCCACATACGTTTCACTTCCGCCATCGTGTCCGACCAAAATGGCGGCGAGATGGGGACGTTTTCCGCCTTGAGCAAGAATTTGATTTACTTCTCCGGCAATTTCCTGTTTGATTTGTGTTGCAACGGCTTTCCCGTCAATTAATGTATAAGGCATGTTGTTGAAATCTAAATTTATCTTTTTTTCTTCATGACCGCTTTCCCTAAGGATTTATTTGTGGTCATCATTTTCATCATTTTGCGGGTGTCTTCAAACTGCTTCAGCAAGCGGTTGATTTCTGTTACATGGGTGCCGCTCCCTTTCGCGATGCGTGCTTTCCGGCTTCCGTTCAGCATATCGGGATGTGTACGTTCCGATGGGGTCATCGAATAAATAATTGCTTCGATGCTTTTGAAGGCATCATC
The DNA here is from genome assembly GCA_031284765.1 of Candidatus Symbiothrix sp. Taxonomy (GTDB): domain Bacteria; phylum Bacteroidota; class Bacteroidia; order Bacteroidales; family Azobacteroidaceae; genus Azobacteroides. Next base: position 834 of record JAITXK010000157.1, on the reverse strand, counting down.
ATCTATATCCACATCTTTAATCATTTTTCCGACACCGGGAATCATGGCAGCCAAATCTTTCAAATTACCCATCTTTTTGATTTGGTGTATTTGGGAAAGGAAGTCGTTGAAATCGAATTGATTTTTAGCAATTTTCTTTTGCAAGCGGCGGGCTTCTTCATCATCGTATTGTTCTTGCGCCTTTTCCACCAACGAAACAATATCGCCCATACCCAAAATACGGTCGGCCATACGTTTGGGATGGAAAGGGTCAATGGCTTCCATCTTTTCGCCGGTACCGACAAACTTAATCGGTTTATCCACCACGGTGCGAATGGAAAGGGCGGCGCCACCCCGCGTATCGCCGTCTAATTTTGTCAACACCACGCCGGTAAAATTCAAGCGGTCGTTGAATTCTTTGGCGGTATTGACGGCATCCTGTCCCGTCATGGAATCTACCACGAACAGAATTTCATGGGGATTGACGGCTTTTTTGATAGCGGCGATTTCAGTCATCATCTGTTCGTCAATCGCCAAACGGCCGGCCGTATCAATAATCACCACATCATTGCCGTTCTTTTTCGCTTGTTTGATAGCCGTTTGTGCAATATCGACCGGATTTTTATTGCCGGGGTCGGCATACACCGGTACGCCGATTTGTTCGCCCAATACTTTCAATTGATCAATAGCGGCGGGACGGTAAATATCATCGGCCACCAAAAGCGGATTCTTGCCCTTTTTCTCTTTCAGCATTTTGGCTAATTTGCCGGAGAAAGTCGTTTTACCCGAACCTTGCAAACCCGACATCAGGATGATGGTGGGTTTACCGGTCAAATCAATTTCGGCCGTATCGCC
>JAITXK010000146.1 GCA_031284765.1 Candidatus Symbiothrix sp. | reverse complement strand
CATGTAGTGGAGCAGGGAGTTGATACGGTGGTACTGCCCAGACAGGAAGTGGTGGTCAGAAATGATTATTTTTATTACATCAAAGACTATATCACGGGCGATACTCTTCACAATGAAGTGCCGTCTCTTTTTTCGCCGATGTCTTTTGTTTTTGGTATTCCCGAAAGTTATGTTGCCGATAAAGCAGGTTTGGCGTGCGTAGGGTGGGCAATCCCATTATCTTCTCAATATAAATTGAAAAAGGGAGCAATTATCGACTTGATTATTCCTTCTGTTTCAGGCAATTCGAGTGATAACGCCGCTTTTCGTCCGGTCTTTTATAAACACTTGCAATATTCGGATTTTGGTCCCATTGATATAGCAATATAAATCCATATACACGATTATGTCATTAATAAAATCTATTTCCGGTATCAGAGGAACTATCGGAGGAAAAACAGGCGAAGGTCTCTCGCCGGTAGATGTTGTGAAGTTTACGGCAGCGTATGCCATGTTGATTAAATCAAAGAATCCGTCGTCGAAGACCATTGTCGTGGGACGTGATGCACGTATTTCCGGAGAAATGGTACGAAATTTAGTCGTCGGTTCATTGATGGGAATGGGTTTGGATGTCGTGGACATCGGTTTGGCTACCACTCCGACAACCGAATTGGCTGTTACCATGGAACATGCCGCTGGCGGAATTATTTTGACAGCCTCGCACAATCCCAAACAATGGAATGCCTTGAAATTGCTGAACGAAAAAGGTGAGTTTCTGAACGCCGCCGAAGGCAATGAAATCCTTACAATAGCAGCAAACGAATCGTTCAGTTTTGTTGAAGTGGATGCTTTGGGCAAAGTGAAAACCGATTTATCCTATACAAAAAAACATATCGATCATGTTTTGGCATTGAAATTAGTGGATGTAGAAGCGATTCGCAAAGCTGATTTTACAGTCGCCATAGATACGGTCAATTCTGTGGGAGGCCTTGTGTTGCCCGAACTGCTAAAAGCCTTGGGTGTACAACGGGTAATCGAATTGAATACGGAACCGACCGGCGTTTTTGCCCACAATCCCGAACCGCTTCCGCAACATTTGACGGAAATCGCCGAAGTGGTAAAAACGAAAAAAGCCGATGTCGGTTTTGTCGTTGACCCTGATGTAGATCGTTTAGCCATCATTACCGAAAACGGCGATATGTTCGGCGAAGAATACACCTTGGTTGCTGTGGCCGATTACATTTTGTCGCATACCCCCGGAAATACGGTTTCCAATATGAGTTCGACACGTGCTTTACGCGATGTAACCGAGAAATACGGGCAAACATATACCGCTTCGGCAGTCGGCGAAGTGAATGTAGTTGAACAAATGAAGGCTTCGCATGCCATTATCGGCGGCGAAGGCAACGGTGGGGTCATTTATCCCGAATCGCATTACGGCCGTGATGCTTTGGTGGGTATCGGTTTGTTTTTGACGCATTTGGCTAAATCGAAAAAAACGGTCAGCGTATTGCGGGCGACTTATCCGAGCTATTTCATGGCTAAGCACCGCATTGATTTAACGCCCACTACCGATGTCGATGCACTGTTGGAATCCATCAAGAAAAAATATTCTTCCTATCCGGTAAACGATATTGACGGTGTGAAAGTGGATTTCCCCGACAAGTGGGTACACTTCCGCAAATCGAATACCGAACCGATTATCCGGATTTATACCGAGGCGCCTACGCAGGATGAGGCCGAAGAATTAGCGCTATCCATCCGCAATTCTATTCTTGAAACAGTCACAATATAGTTGTATGAACAAACGCTGGTCAGTTTATTTCCTATTCAATTTGTTAACCATAAGCCTGATGTTTGGCCGGGAAGTATTGCCGTTTAACGAAGGTTGGTTGTTTAAAAAGGCGGAAAATTTTCCGAAAGAGTTGAATGATCGGTGGGAGTCCGTCCGTATTCCGCATACGTGGAACGCGGAGGATATGCAAACGAAAAAGAATGATTTCTATGCCGGCGAAGCGTTTTATAAAAAGTCGTTTACGCCGGATGACCATTGGACAGGCAAGCGTGTTTTTCTTCGCTTTGAAGGGGTTGCCTCCGTTGCCGAAGTCTATTTAAACGGTAGTTTAGCAGGAAAACATCAAGGAGGCTATTCGGCTTTTGCGATTGAAATTACGTCGCTATTGAAGTTCGGACAGACCAATGAATTGTCGGTGAAAGTCAGCAATGAAGCCCGTCCCGATGTGATTCCCATCAATCATACCTTGTTTGGTGTGTATGGTGGAATGTATCGTCCGGTGGAATTGATAGTTACGGAAAAAGTCAATATTGCCGTCACGGATTATGCTTCGCCCGGGGTATATATTCGCCAGCAAAAGGTTGATAAGGAAAAGGCGGACATCAGCCTGAAAATCAAATTGGAAAATAAAAACGCGGAAGCCGTTGCTGTTCGCATTATTACAACGATATATGAAGCGAATGGTGCGGTAAAAACCCGCCGGATAATGCCTGCAACCGTTCTTCCGCAGGGAAGGCAAACGTTTGTACAGAACATGACCTTGAAGAAACCGCATCTCTGGCAAGGCTTGGAAGACCCTTATTTATATAAAACAGCGATTCAAATCGAATCGAAGGGAACGGTGATAGATGAAATCGTTCAAATCTTGGGCGTCCGTCATTTTGAATTGAAAGCCGGTGAAGGCATGTTTCTGAACAGCAAGAAAACACCGATGTATGGCGTGTGCCGTCATCAGGAGTGGTGGCAGTACGGTAGCGCTTTGAGCAATGAGCAGCACGATGCCGATTTGGAAATTATTCGTGAAATCGGGGCTACAACCATTCGTCTTGCACATTATCAGCAAGCGGAACGGATGTATTCCCAATGCGACAGTATGGGTTTCATCGTTTGGGCGGAAATCCCTTTCGTCAATCGTGTGAGTACGCAGGAAGCGGCCAACGCCAAACAGCAATTGACGGAATTGATTCGCCAGAATTACAATCATCCCTCGATTTATGTCTGGGGATTGCACAACGAAGTCTATTCTCCAAGTGATTATACCATTGCGCTGACCACCGAATTGAACGATTTGGCCAAGTCGGAAGACCCCGACCGCTATACCGTTTCCGTGAATGGCCATTCCGCAGTCAATCAAACCGTGAATCTGAATGCCGACATTCAGGGAATCAACCGTTATTACGGCTGGTATGATGGAAAAATTGAAGATTTGAACCAATGGATAACCGGAATGGAAACCGATTATTCCGGCTATAAAATTATGTTGGCGGAGTATGGCGCCGAGGCCAATATCGACCAGCAGGAAGAAAATCCGGGCGATAGAGGTCGTTTTTTTTCCCAATTTTATCCCGAAACATTTTCGACCAAATTTCATGAAATCCAGTGGGGAATCTTGTCGAAACAGTCCTATCTATTGGCTTCCTACATTTGGAATACGTTTGATTTTGCCACGCCCGTAAACACGCAGGGTGGGGTAGAGGCCCGCAACATGAAAGGCTTGGTTACCTTCGACCGGAAGGTAAAGAAAGACGCATTTTATTGGTACAAGGCCAATTGGAGCAAAGAACCGGTCTTGTATCTCACGCAGCGCCGCATGACGGAACGCAGCACCGACTCCACTTCGGTAACGGTTTATTCCAATATCGGCACGCCAACACTCGTTGTCAACGGAGAAGAAATCAAGCAGTTTATCCAAGGAACGACCGATGTGCAGTATATTTTTCCGCACATTCAGTTGAAAGAAGGCGACAACCGCATCGAAACAACTGCTCTCCATCAAGGAAAACAGTTGAAAGATGCTGTGTTATGGCAGTACATTCCCAAAAATCGGTCGGAAGAAAAGCCGGCTCCTGTAAGGGAAAATAAGACGGAACATATTGGTTTGTAGTTGGGGGATTTTTTTCAAGCAACTATATTTCGTGGGATGTCACTTTATCAAATCAGGTTTCGTTGCTCAATGTCAATAGCTCTTGGACAATTATAGGCGAAATTCTAAAATCCGCAGCCTGCAACTTATCTAAATACGGCTTCAATGCCGGAATTAAGCCCTTTTGTTTGGCGGAAAATAATAGCCCCAAAGTTCCTGTGATTTTAAGTCCTAATCTTTTGGCTTCTTTTCGACCTTTCAAATCATCTATAATCAGCAAGGTATTTCCTAATTCGATGGACAAAGCTATTGCAGAGGATTCACC
>JAITXK010000047.1 GCA_031284765.1 Candidatus Symbiothrix sp. | reverse complement strand
ATTTTACGGTTTCGACTATGGCAAATTCTTCCGGTACAACCGTTTTTTCTGTTGTTTCTATGTTTTTCAATTTCTGCTGTTTGGCGGGAAGCGTAACCGTTAGTGTATTTGCTGTCGTTGCAACCGGATTGGTGATAATTTCTTCTACAACAGTCGATTGCAGGACGATTTCATTCGTAATCAATTTTTCGTTAGCCGGAAATAACATCCAAATCAACGCAACACACGCCGCAGCGGCAATGCCCGAAATCCAAGGAAAGAAAGCGATTTTCTTTGTTGAAGATTCCTTGCTCAACCGGGTTTCAATTTCATTCCAAAGAGCATCATCCACAGGCTGGATATAATTCGCCAACTTGTTTTTGACTGTTTCCTCGAAAGGTGTCCTGTTTTCGTTGCTATTCATTTCCTGCATATTTATTCATTTTCTGAATTTTCGTTTGTAACATCTGTCTTGCTCGTGCAAATTGAGAGCGGGAAGTCCCTTCCTTGATATTCAACATGCCGGCAATTTCGGTATGTGAATAGCCTTCAATGGCATACAAATTGAAAACCGTTTTAAATCCCGCCGGCAGTTCATTGATACAGTGCAAAATTTCATCAGCAGAAAGTTTTTCTACCACAGAAATATCTTGATTATCAACAATTTCCGAACAATCCTCCCAATTTATCAGCAAGTGAAACAGTTTAGTATTCCGCAAATGTTCGAGAGCGGTGGTAACAAATACTTTTTTCATCCAACCCTCGAAAGAACCGATTTCGGAATAGCCGTCTATTTTCGTAAAAATTTTTATAAATCCCTCTTGCATAATATCTTGAGCGGTTTCTTTCTCGCTCACATAACGGACACAAATCCCCAGCATCGCAGGAGCATATCGCTCGTACAATTTTTGCCTTGCAAGCCTATCCTTTTGTTTACAACCTGCAATTAGTTGCTGCAAATCAGACATATTGTTGCCCATTCAGTATATAGATGAAAAAAGAAGTTAAAACGTTGCACAAATGTAATCCTTTGCCGATGTAAAAGCTAAGGAAACAGCAAGAAACATTGTTGGAAGAGTACGCGGAAAATAAGCATCTTTGGTTTGATTACGAAACTGAAATAGCAGAAAAAGCGGAATAGCAACCCTCAGTATTAAAATAATAAACACCCCCAGTCGCTTTTCGCTTCACTGGGGGTGATCATTATTCGTTAGTCTAATTTTACTTTACCTTGTTTACGATCGCTTTGAACGCTTCGGGATGATTAACGGCAAGGTCAGCCAATACTTTACGGTTAATTTCAACGCCTGCCTGGTGCAAAGCGCCCATCAATTTGGAATAGGATAATCCTTCCAAACGAGCGGCAGCATTGATACGTTGAATCCACAATGCGCGGAAATTACGTTTTTTAGCGCGGCGGTCGCGGAATGCATACGTTAAACCTTTTTCCCATGTGTTTTTGGCGACTGTCCAAACATTTTTACGTGCGCCGTAATAACCTCTTGTTAATTTGAGAATTCTTTTTCTTTTAGCTCTTGAAGCTACATGATTTACTGATCTGGGCATAATGATTAAAATTGTTGTGAAAGTTAGCGCCTTTTCAGGTCTTTTGTGCTAAATCTCTGTTAATAAATCTGTTTGAAAATCACTGTTTACTTAAGTCCCAACATTTCTTTTACACTGTTCACGTTAGAAGCATTCAGAATAGAGAAATGAGTTAATCTTCTCTTTTGTTTTTTGGTCTTTTTCGTCAGAATGTGACTTTTGTAAGCATGTTTTCTCTTGATTTTCCCTGTTCCGGTAAGAGCGAATCTTTTTTTTGCACCGGAATTAGTCTTCATTTTAGGCATTTTTACTCTGTTTTTATTAAATTGTTTATAAAAAAATAATTATTCTTCATTTTTGTCATCCGCCGATTTTACAACCGGTTTGGGAGCTGTACTCACCTTTTTAGGAGTCAACATGATAATCATCTTTTTTCCTTCCAAAGCGGGCAATTGCTCCACTTTTCCATAATCTTCCAAATCGCTGGCAAACCGGAGCAACAGCACTTCGCCTTGTTCTTTGAACAAAATTGAACGGCCTTTGAAAAACACATACGCTTTCACTTTGGCTCCTTCTTCCAGGAAACTTTTGGCATGTTTCAATTTGAAATTGTAATCGTGATCGTCGGTTTGAGGTCCGAAACGGATTTCTTTCACGACGATTTTGACCGATTTTGCTTTTTGCTCTTTCTGACGCTTCTTTTGCTGGTAGAGAAATTTTTGATAATCGGCAATCCTGCAAACAGGAGGAACAGCATTGGGGGATATCTCGATTAAATCCAAATCTTGGTTTTGCGCTATACGCAAGGCTTCCGGAACAGAATATACTCCTTGTTCCACATTCTCGCCTACAACACGCACTTCTTGTGCCCGGATTTTCTCGTTAACTCTGTACTGATCTTTTAAGTTGTCTTTCTTCATTCAAAAATTAAGAAATTTATTGCCATTGATTCATTTGTTTTTCTACTTCTTGTTTTAAAAGCGCGACAAAGTTAGTAATTTTAACGGAACCAACATCACCTTCTCCCTGTTTTCTTACAGAAATTTCACGATTTTCTGCTTCTTTTTCACCGATTATCAACATATAAGGGATTTTTTTCAATTCATTATCCCTGATTTTGCGACCGATTTTCTCGTTGCGTTCATCAATAATCACACGAATATCTTGTTTGCGAAGTTCTTTGGCCACCTCGGATGCATAGTCATTGAATTTTTCGCTGATAGGTAAAATCACCGCCTGGTCGGGAACCAACCACAAGGGGAACTTGCCTGCCGTATGTTCAATCAGCACAGCTACAAACCGTTCTATAGAACCGAAAGGCGCACGATGAATCATTACCGGACGGTGTTTCTGGTTATCTGCACCAACGTATTCCAATTCAAAACGTTCAGGCAAATTATAATCAACCTGAATTGTGCCCAACTGCCAACGTCTGCCCAGCGCATCTTTGACCATAAAATCTAATTTTGGACCGTAAAAAGCGGCTTCGCCCAGTTCGACTTTGGCTTTAATGCCTTGTTCCTGACATACTTCGATGATGGCATTTTCGGCTTGCACCCAGTTTTCTTCCGAACCGATGTATTTTTCCTTGTTATTCGGGTCTCGCAGGGAAATTTGGGCTTCATAATCCGTGAAATTCAAAGCGCGGAAAATGATATGAATAATTTCCATTACCTTGATAAACTCGCCTTTTACGTCTTCAGGTGCACAGAAAATATGTGCGTCGTCTTGCGTAAAGCCTCTCACACGGGTCAAACCGTGTAATTCGCCGCTTTGTTCATAGCGGTAAACCGTTCCGAATTCTGCCAAACGCAAGGGTAATTCTTTATATGAACGCGGGAATGCTTTAAAAATTTCACAATGATGCGGACAGTTCATTGGTTTCAACAAAAATTCTTCTCCTTCTTCGGGTGTATGAATCGGTTGGAACGAATCTTTGCCGTATTTGGCATAATGTCCGGAAGTTACATACAATAATTTATTCCCGATATGCGGGGTCATTACCTGTTGGTAACCGTATTCGAGTTGGATTTTCTTCAAAAATTCTTCCAATTTCAAGCGCAACTGCGTGCCTTTGGGCAACCACAAGGGCAAACCTTGTCCCACATTTTGTGAAAAAGCGAACAATTCCATTTCTTTACCGATTTTGCGGTGATCGCGTTTTTTTGCTTCTTCCAGCAAGACCAGATGTTCATCCAATAATTTCTTTTTCGGAAACGTAATACCATAGATACGGGTCAATTGACGGCGTTTTTCATCGCCACGCCAATATGCTCCGGCAACCGACATCAACTTGATCGCCTTAATATACGAAGTATCAGGCAAGTGCGGTCCGCGACATAAATCGGTAAAATTGCCTTGGGTATAAGTGCTTATCTTGCCATCTTCCAATTCGCTGATGAGTTCGACTTTATAGGTTTCGCCCCGATCGCCGAACAATTTCAAAGCAGCAGCTTTCGTGATATTTTCACGGCAGATAGGTGATTTTTTAGAGGCCAATTCCTGCATCCGCTTTTCAACAGCTACCAAATCGGCATCTTTAATAATTATGCCTTCACCCGGATCTACATCATAATAAAATCCGGCTTCGATGGCTGGACCGATACCGAATTGAATACCGGGATAGAGTTCCTGCAAGGCCTCCGCCAACAAATGCGCCGAGGAATGCCAGAAAGCATGTTTGCCCTCTTCATCTTCCCATTTGTATAGTTTGATTGCCGCATCTTCTTCAATCGGACGGGACAAATCATAAATTTCGCCATTAACACCCGCAACCAAAACATCTTGCGCCAAACGCGAGCTGATGCTTTCTGCAATTTGCATGGCGGTGGTTCCTTGCGCGTATTCGCGGACTGAACCGTCAGGAAATGTGATTTTTATCATCTTTGTTTACAAATAATTGGCAAAAGTACATCTTTTTTTTGATTGGACAAATAAAAATGTCGGTGAAATCCAATTTTCAGGAAATGTTACTGCAAAGAACGATATCGCTTATTCAACCGCGCCGTAAACTCAAAATTCTTCAAGCCCCAACCCTGCAACAACAACAATTCCGCCGGGGACTGCGAAACATAACGCTCAATAATAAAATCAGGATTCAGCCGGTTTCGGAAATCAATACAAAGATCGATGTATTCGTCCACATCATAGATATGGAAGTTTTCGGGATGTTTTAGATACTCCTGCGCCATACGGGTGTTTTTAATCAACTGTAATTGATGGAGTTTAACCGTAGTCAATGGCAATTGTGAAATCTTATCTGCATGAGATAAAATCAGTTCCCGCGATTCGCCGGGCAAGCCCAAAATCAAATGTGCACCGCAAAAAATGCCTCGTTGATGCGTTCGTTGGATGGCATCTTTGGCTTGTTCGTAGGTATGTCCCCGATTGATTCGTTGCAGAGTTTCGTTGCAGGTCGATTCAATACCATATTCTATCAGTAAAAAATGGTTATGGGAGAGTTTTTCCAATTCATCCAATAATTCATCCGGCATGCAGTCGGGACGGGTACCGATAATCAAGCCGACCACATCGGGATAGTTCAAGGCTTCGCGGTATTTTTTTAGCAGATTTTCGACCGTATCATAAGTGTTGGTATAGGATTGAAAATAAGCGATATACTTCATTTGCGGATATTTGCGCGAGAAGAATTGAATGCCTTCATTCAATTGCTGCGTAATGGATTTTTCATTGGCGGCATACTGCGGACTGAATGTTTGATTGTTGCAATAGGTACATCCGCCAAAACCCTTCGTTCCATCGCGATTGGGGCAGGTAAAACCAGCATTGATGGAAATTTTTTGAACTTTGATCCGTGTCATCCGCGTTTCATCAATATTCAAACCGTCCGAATTCACTTTCAATGATTAATTCTTTTTTATCCGAAGCCTCTACAAAACCGATAATCTGAGCATCAATACCCCAAGAGTTGGAGATGGCAATCACTTCATCGGCAGATGTTTTCGGCAGATAAATCTCCATGCGATGCCCCATATTGAATACTTTATACATTTCCGCCCAATCGGTACCGGATTGTTCCTGTATCAGTTTGAATAATGGAGGGATTGGGAATAAATTGTTTTTGGTAATCTTTAATTGATCTACGAAATGCAAAATTTTTGTTTGAGCGCCACCCGAAACGTGTACCATGCCGTGAATCTGCGGTCGCAACGAGTCTAATATCTTTTTAATCACCGGCGCGTATGTGCGCGTGGGAGATAAAACTAATTTTCCGGCATCAATATTTAAACCGGCAATTTTGTCTGTCAATTTTTTCTGTCCGGAATAAATGTATTCCAAGGGCGTATTCGGGTCAAAACTTTCGGGATATTGTGCAGCCAAATAGTTGGCAAAAACATCGTGGCGAGCGGAAGTCAAACCGTTACTGCCCATACCGCCATTGTATTCTTTTTCGTAAGTTGCTTGTCCGTAAGAACTTAAGCCGACAATCACATCGCCGTCTTGAATATTGGCGTTATTAATCACGTCCGAACGTTTCATACGGCAGGTAACAGTGCTATCAACAATAATTGTGCGTACTAAATCGCCTACGTCAGCCGTTTCGCCACCAGTGGGATAAATATGGACTCCCAATTGGCTTAATTCTTCGCATAACTCATTTGTTCCCTGAATGATAGCCGAAATTACTTCGCCCGGAATCAAATGTTTATTGCGGCCGATAGTGGAAGACAATAATATATTGTCGGTTGCACCCACACAAAGCAAATCGTCCACATTCATAATCAGTGCGTCTTGTGCAATACCTTTCCAGACGGACAAATCGCCTGTTTCCCGCCAATATAGATATGCCAGCGAGGATTTTGTACCGGCGCCATCGGCATGCATAATATTGCAATATTCGGGATCATTGCCTAAAATATCAGGAATGATTTTACAAAAGGCTTGGGGAAAAATGCCCTTGTCGATGTTTTTGATGGCATTGTGTACATCCTCTTTGGAAGCCGACACTCCGCGTTGCATATATCGTTGATCGCTCATGTATTATTGATTTTGATGCAAAAGTAATAAAAGTTTTTTGATTTGTGTTATGACGGTCATCGTCTGACAATTTGACATTATTTGCTTTTGGCACATCATTTGCTAAATTTCATGCAGGAATAAAAAACGAAAGTATAAATAATAAAATAAAAAATCATGGGAAAAATTATTGGAATTGACTTAGGAACAACCAACTCGTGCGTAGCCGTTATGGAAGGCAACAAACCGGTTGTTATCCCTAACAGCGAAGGCAAAATGACAACGCCTTCTATCGTGGCATTTGTAGGAAACGGCGAACGAAAAGTGGGCGACCCCGCTAAACGTCAATCAATTACGAATCCAACAAAGACCATTTTTTCAATTAAACGGTTTATGGGCGAAACGTACGATCAAGTAGCAAAGGAAATCGCGCGCGTGCCTTATAAAGTGGTTCGTGGCGACAACAACACACCTCGCGTGGACATTGACGGACGCTTGTTTTCTCCGCAGGAAATTTCTGCCATAACACTTCAAAAAATGAAGAAAACGGCAGAAGAATATTTGGGACAGGAAATTACGGAAGCTGTGATCACTGTTCCCGCATATTTCTCCGATTCACAACGTCAAGCGACCATCGAAGCAGGCGAAATCTCCGGGTTGAAAGTCAAACGCATCATCAACGAACCAACAGCCGCCGCATTGGCTTACGGTTTGGACAAATCGGATAAAGACATGAAAATCGCTGTATTCGACCTTGGAGGCGGTACGTTTGATATTTCAATTCTTGAATTGGGAGGCGGTGTCTTTGAAGTTTTATCGACGGATGGCGATACCCACCTGGGCGGCGATGATTTCGACCATGTGATTATCGACTGGCTGGCAGAGGAATTTCAAAAGAACGAAGGTTTGGACTTGCGCAAAGATGCCATGGCCATGCAACGATTGAAAGAAGCCGCTGAAAAAGCAAAAATCGAACTTTCCAGCTCAACTTCTACCGAAATCAATTTGCCCTACATCATGCCGGTGGACGGTATGCCAAAACACCTGGTTACGACTTTGAGCCGTGCTAAGTTTGAACAATTGGCAGATACATTGCTTCGTGCCACGGTTACACCTTGTGAAAAAGCGCTGAAAAATGCCGGATTGTCGGCAAAAGATATTAACGAAGTGATTTTGGTCGGTGGTTCGACCCGTATTCCTGCCATTCAGGCGGAAGTAGAAAAATTCTTCGGAAAAGCGCCTTCCAAGGGTGTCAATCCCGACGAAGTAGTTGCCATCGGCGCATCCATTCAGGGAGCTATCCTTTCGGGCGACAGCAATTTGGGCGATATGGTACTGTTGGACGTTACTCCACTCTCTTTGGGCATTGAAACCATGGGTAGCGTGATGACGAAACTGATTGATGCCAACTCAACCATTCCCATCAAGAAATCGGAAACGTTCACGACCGCGGTCGATAATCAGCCATCGGTAGAAATCCACGTCTTGCAGGGCGAACGTCCTTTAGCAAATCAAAACAAGACAATCGGCAAATTCCACTTGGACGGTATCATGCCGGCAGCACGCGGGGTACCTCAAATCGAAGTAACGTTCGATATTGATGCTAACGGCGTGGTCAGCGTATCGGCAAAAGACAAAGCGAC
>JAITXK010000041.1 GCA_031284765.1 Candidatus Symbiothrix sp. | reverse complement strand
CGTATATTTGCACCTTCATTTTTATTATAAACATTTAAATTAATTTCAGTATGAAAAAGAATGTAGTTTTCTTAATTGTAATTTTATTCATGGGTGGCCTGAGCGCCCAAGCACAATTGAAGTATGGTTTGAAAGTCGGACTGAACCTCTCCAAAGTATCGTTTGATGGCGATAACGCTGCTGCGGCTGTTGTAAATGACAATATGCAGTATGCTACCGGTTTTTTAGTAGGTCCCATGGTTGAATTTACCATTCCGGGGGTGGGTTTGGGTTTTGATGCCGCCTTGTTGTATGCTCAAGAAGGTTTTAAAGTGAAAAATAATGACACGAAGATGAGCAACACCTTGGAAATACCGGTCAATTTGAAATACAAATTGTCTATTATGGAGTTGGCCGGCGCTTTTGTGGCTGTTGGGCCGTATGCTTCTTTCAATCTTTCGGATTTGGAAGCCGACTACAAAGCTAAAACTTTTGGAGGCGGACTCAATTTCGGTTTAGGCGTGGAGTTTTTAAACCATTTACAACTGGGCATCAACTACAAGTTGGGCTTAACCGACAATTATAGCCAAGCTAATGCAGATGACGCCCTCAACAATGCTCTTCAAGGCAAATCCAGAGGCTGGGTGATTTCTGTGGCATACCTGTTCTAAATGTACATCAACGTAATTCTACCGGTGCCTTTGGCCGATACGTTTACCTATTTTGTGCCTCCGGAAATGGAGGCACAATTGTTAAATCGGCAAAGCCAAATTGTAAATGGAAGTTTGGTGCGCGTGGAATTCGGCAAAAACAAACACTATACGGGCATCGTTTACACCGCATCCTCCGACAAGCCCGACATCAGCGGAACGATTAAGCCGGTAGTGGAAGTCATCAGTTCGGAGCCGGTGATCCGTCCGCAACAACTGCGCTTCTGGGAATGGATTGCGCAGTATTATGTTTGCAAATTAGGCGAAGTGTCCCGCAATGTGCTGCCGGCCGTTATCCGGTCGAAGGAACAAACGCCCCAAAAGCCCCGCCGGAGAAAAAAGGAAGATGCACCGGAGATACAAGCCCTGCATGTATTGAACGACCTGCAAGAAGAGGCGTATAAACAAATTGTTGAGAGTTGGGAACAAAAAGATGTCTGTTTGCTGCACGGCGTTACATCTTCGGGCAAAACGGAAATTTATACCCACCTCATGCAAAAAACACTGGACGAAAACCGCCAAGTGCTGTTTCTCCTGCCGGAAATCGCGTTGACGTCGCAAATTACCAACCGCCTGAAACAGTTCTTTGGCGATAAGTTAGGCGTTTTCCATTCCAAAATCAGCGACGGTGAACGGATTCGCATTTGGAACAATCTGTTGCGGGACGAAGGCTATCAAATTATTTTGGGCGTTCGCTCGTCTGTTTTCCTGCCTTTCCGCGATTTGGGACTGGTCATTGTGGACGAAGAACATGAACCGAGCTACAAACAGCAAGCCCCCGCTCCCCGCTATCATGCACGCAATGCCGCTATCGTTCTGGCCACTACGCACGGCGGAAAAGTGGTGTTGGGAAGTGCAACGCCTTCAATCGAATCGTTTCACAATGCCCAAACAGGCAAATACGCATTCGTTTCCCTGCAAAAGCGATTCGAGGGAACCGAATTGCCCGCGATTATTCCGGTGGACGTGAAAGAGTTGCGGCGCAAAAAGCAAATGAAAACGATTTTCTCTCCCCTGCTTTTGGAGAAAATGCAGGCTGCTATCGACCAAAATGAACAGATTCTTTTGTTCCAAAACCGCCGGGGATTTGCACTCAACTTCATCTGCCCGATTTGCGATTGGACACCCAAATGCCGCTTTTGCGACATCAGTCTCACGTATCACAAAAAAGAAAACCACTTGAGTTGCCACTACTGCGGACGAAGCTATCAACTGCCCAAAGAATGTCCCGAATGTGGCTGCGGTGCATTGAAGCCCATCGGTTACGGAACGGAAAAGGTGGAAGAGGAGATTCATAAACTCTTTCCCGCATTGCCAATCGCCCGCTTGGACACCGACACGGCAAAAACCAAGAAATCGACGGAAGAAATCATCCAACGTTTTGAATCGGGCGAAACCCGTCTGCTTATCGGCACACAAATGATTTCCAAGGGTTTGGATTTCGAAAAAGTCAGTCTGGTTGGCATTCTCAATGCCGATGCCTTGATGAATTTCCCCGATTTCCGCGCTTATGAACGTGCCTATCAACTTATGTCGCAAGTGGCGGGACGGGCCGGACGACGCAAAACGCAGGGCGAAGTGATTTTGCAGACTTCACACCCCGAACACCCGCTGATTCAATTGGTGTTGCAACAAAATTATCGAGGAATGTATGACATGCAGATGGAAGAACGCGAATTATTCAAGTATCCGCCGGCTTTCCGGTTGATTGAAATTACGCTGAAACATAAAAACGAAGCCATTCTTCAGCAGGTGTCCAATGAATTTGCCAGTTTGTTGCGGGTTCGTTTAGGCAGTCGCGTTATTGGACCGGATAAACCCGCTATCGGTAAGATTCAACTATTCTATCTGAAAAAGATATTGCTCAAAATCGAAAACTCCGCTTCATTAGCCGCTTTGCGCGAGCTATTGGAACAAGCGCAGAAGCAGATTTTGCAAACTCCCGCCTTTCGTTATGCAGTAATACAGTACGATGTTGATCCCGTGTGATTTACACGTAGCTGTGTATGCCTCCCAGCACATAACTTACGCCGAAAAAAGTCATCAAAATGGTTAAAAAGGCGATGACGCAAAACCAATGGAAGTTCCGTTCATGGCGGAACCAGGACAAACTTGTTTTGTGAAAAGGCAAAGCATAGACCAATAAAGTGATTAATGCCCATGTTTCTTTGGCATCCCAACCCCAATATCTGCCCCAGGAGATGTTTGCCCATACGGCGCCAATGAAGATTCCTGTTGCCAAAAAGAAGACGGCGGGATAGAGCAAAGCCGTATTCCAACGATAGAATTTATGGCTTAATCGCTTGGAACTCAATGCAACAATACTGAAAACCATCATCGCCAACAATAAACCATACGACAGCATGATGACCGATACGTGTGCCGCCAACATGGGCGAACGCAAAACCGGTGTCATCGGGTTGATTTGGGAGATATAGTACCACAGGCCCGCTAACGGAACAAGTACAGCCAACACTCCTTTCCAACCGATACGCTGAAAGAGCAAGACAATCATGGCAAGGCCCAAAAGGAAATATCCGGTGTAAGTGATGCCGATGCCCCAAGGATCGTGGCTGACTAACAAGGTCGTCCCCATCTCGTCGGAATCGAAATCCATTTGGTAAAAACGATAACCATCCCGTTTGAGAATTTTGTTCATTGATACTTGTTGCACCTCATCGTTCACTTTCAGGAAGCTGATGTAATCGGCCGGTTCATCCGTTCCGGCATGATATTCGATATCAAACAAGAGCAGTTTGATATCGAAAGGAAGAGAGCGCTTCTCAGCACCCTCTTCCGAAATATAGAAATGGACTTTTTCTCCTTGTCGAATATGAACATAGCCGCGGTCGGCAGTCAGATAAGTAATAAAAGCTCCCAACAGGATGATAAAGAAAGCGATGTGCAAACCTCGTACCCCAAAACCTTTGTGCATCCGGCTCCCTCGCTTTCGTCTCCAAACACCTGCACCCAACTGTTGGTTGACATAAACCAGCGAAACGACTCCGCAAATGCCCCACAAGGCAACGAACCACGGTGAGCCGTAGATTGCCGCATGCGCCGTATCTGTTCCAAACCATTTTTCAACCATGGTGGCGATTGCCATCACGATCATCAGCAGGATTAATGAGCCGAAAGCGGTTTTCTTGATCATATAGCTTCTAAAAATTTAACCAATGCATCCCGGTCTTCTTTGGGCATATTGCGGAACTTTTCTTTTGCTTGTTTCGCTTCTCCACCGTGCCAAAGGATCGCTTCTTCGTAGTTACGCGCACGCAAATCATGTAGGTGGTCGGAATGTCCGGATACAACCGGCATCAATCCACGTCCCCACAAAGGCGTTGTGCGGCAAAGTTCTACCCTGCCCGGTTCTTTCATTCCCAAATTGTGACGCAACAAATCAGTATAAGGATAAATGATTTGATTCGACAATTCGGGTTGCGGCTTGTAGTCGGCGCGAGTTTTCCACGACGGACGGTGACAAGCAGCACAACCGGCTTCCGCAAACAACTGTTTTCCACGTTTTACTTGTTTGTTATCCAAATTACGAGCGGCGGGAACGGCAACTGCCCGATGCCAAACCATAAAATCATTATAATCTTCACGCGACATTTCCGGTTTTTGCTTCTTGGACAGCAAAGAATCCTGTATCTGTTGAGACGTTAATCCGGGATAAATACTTTGCACATCGGGGTCAAGCGACATCACACGGGCATATTCGGTGGTGATATAAAGTTCGCTACGGCCGGCACGTTCAGGTAAATCGGTAACAACGTTGGTGATATTCCATATTGCATTGGAACCGGGACCATCATCAATGGTTGCACGAGTACAAAGATAGGTAAACCGTCCCGGATGTTTACCGGGGTAGTCCGGTGTTCTCAGTGTCAGGTCAATATCCGCACCAATTACACCCGGGCAATAGCCACGGGCTTGTTGTTGTGCATGTTCGGCACGTAAATCTTCATCGGAAATAGCGTCTAATAAACCTACGCCGTAAATGCCGATGGTGGCTTCAATGCTCGCGGCATGTTTGCTCATATCGAAATCCTTGACATCGAAAAGGATAGCATCCTGGTCAACGGTCACCTTGGGGTAAATAAGTTCATACTTCGTCCCGTCGGCATATTCATTACCATGTTCATCGGTATAAGGGAGCCATTGCAGATGGATACCTTTTTCGTCAATCGGTGCTTTGAAAGGAGCCACGGCTTGCGTTTGAGTCATACCGGTAAAGAATTTTGAGGCAAGTGCAAGTGTAGGAGATTCGGGATCGTAAATCATCAACAGATACCCGTTCCGGCTATCGTTGGAATCAAGTTTTTCAACACGTTTGCTTCGCCCGCCGTAACTCGGATGACAGGCAATGCACGATTTACGGATATAGACAGGGCCTAAACCGGAATAGCCCTGTCCATCCGTGCTCACGAAACTCTTTTCAAAAATATGTTCTCCACGCATGAAGGCGCGGTATAATTCGGC
>JAITXK010000014.1 GCA_031284765.1 Candidatus Symbiothrix sp. | reverse complement strand
ATGATTACGACAAAAACCAGGTAGTCAATTCCGATACCACTTACGGCTTCTACCGCCTCTATAACTACAGCGGAAGCGTGAGTGCACAAACGAAGTTATACGGCATGTTCAAGCCATGGAGCATGTTTGGCGAATGGACTAAAAAAACAATTATCCGCCACGTCTTAACACCCAGTGTCTCTTTTACGGGAGCGCCCGACTTCGGCGACCCCAAATACGGTTACTATACCGATTTGCTGTATCTCCACAATGGAGAGGTAGAATCCGTCAATTATTCCCCTTATTCAAGCAATCTTTACGGTGTACCCGGAAAAGGCCGGTCCGGTTCGCTGAATTTCAGTTTGGATAATAATCTGGAAATGAAATTGCCGGTTGCAGCCACCGATTCCACACGAAAAATCAGCTTAATCGACCAGTTGCGTTTGGATATGGGTTATAATTTTTTAGCGGATTCAATGAATTGGTCGGACTTGCGGGCATCCATCCGGTTGAAGTGGTTTGGAAAATCGGCCATCACTTTGCAGGGCGTTTTCGATACCTATACTTACAATGAAAATGGCGTTCGCATCAATGTACCGCGTTGGCAAGCAGGAAAAGGCATTGGCCGTTTACGCTCAACCGGAACTTCTTATTCCTATTCGTTGAATAATGAAACATTCAAAAAGCTCTTTTCAAAGTTATCCGGCAAGAAAAAAACGGACGGTACAACCTTAGACGAAAATTCGGAAGAGGAGGAAGATACCGATACCTCCAAACCAAGTTTTGCAGAAAATCAAGACCGTTCCGGAGGCTCGTTACGCAAAACCAAAGAAAAAGACAACAACTACGATACCGATGGCTATTATTTAGCGACTGTCCCGTGGAATGTGAATTTAAGCTATTCGATGAGTTTGGCCTACGATATGCGGAGAGAAGTCTTCAACCGGGAAACGCGCGAATATCCTTACAAAATATCGCAGACTTTAGGTATATCGGGCAACGTTAGCCCAACGAAAAACTGGACGTTGAATTTCAATACCAGTTACGATTTCGACAATCAGAAATTCGGTTATATGCAATGTTCGATTACCCGGAAGATGCACTGCTGGTCGATGTCCGCCAGCGTGATTCCGGTAGGGCCGTATCAGTCGTATAATTTCACTATTGCCGTCAATTCCTCCATGTTGCAGGATTTGAAATATACGCAAAGCAGTAGTTATTGGGATTCAATGAATTGGGGGAATTAATCAATCAATAATAAATGGAAGTTATGGACGTAAAAATGGAAGCATCTTGGAAAGCGCATTTGGCATCGGAATTTGAAAAACCTTATTTCAGCACTTTAGTGGATTTTGTGAAACACGAATATTCCACTCACGTCATTTATCCCAAAGGGAATCAAATTTTTAATGCGTTTGACAAAACGCCATTCGACCAAGTGAAAGTAGTTATTTTGGGACAAGACCCTTACCACGAGCCGGGACAAGCGCATGGATTGTGCTTTTCGGTCAACGACGGCATTCCCTTGCCCCCTTCTCTGCAAAACATTTACAAGGAATTGCAAGATGATTTGGGTATCACGCCCGCTGCTTCGGGCAATTTGGTGCGTTGGGCAGAGCAAGGCGTTTTGTTGCTCAACGCCACGTTGACGGTTCAAGCGCATCAGGCAGGCTCCCATCAAAACAAAGGTTGGGAAGAATTTACCGATGCAGTCATTCATGCTTTAGCCGAACAAAAGGAGCACATCGTTTATATTTTGTGGGGTTCGTATGCACAACGCAAGGGCGCTTTCATTGACCCTGCTAAAAATCGAATATTGAAATCGGCGCATCCCTCCCCGCTTTCGGCTTATCGCGGGTTTTTCGGAAGCAAGCCGTTTAGTGCGGCGAATGCTTATTTGGTGCAACAGGGGGGAAGTCCGGTAAATTGGTGAACAGAACCCATACATCTGATTGTTAACAATTTCCATCCTTTTTTTGGAAATTTGCCAAACAATATTACCTTTGCAGTCTAATAGTATCTACATAAAAAAGAAAACTAAATAGAATTATAGGCATGCAAAAGAAAAAGTTACATCTTTCAATCTGTATTGGAATAGTAAGTATGTTGCCGGCAATAGTAGCGGCGCAAACACAGAAAAATCCGTGGTCAGTTGGTGTATATGGCGTCAAAACAGAGTATTTGGGCGATATGCGAGTATATGAAGATGCAGTTTCTTCCGGAAATATGTTCAATCGTCGGGTAAATACAATTTACAATTTTAAGATGTTCCATCCGGGAGCAGCTTTGTCAGTTGACCATTATTTAAGCCGCTATTTCGATTTAGGTCTCTATGCTTCGTTGGGAAGCACAGGTTATCAATTCGATAACAAAGCAAATTACGGATATAATACAACAGGTCATTATAATCAAACATCCCGCAATTTTGAAGTTTCTCCGATGTTGAATATTAACCTTCACACCCGTATCAAGTTTTTGGGGCAAAACGATGCCAAATGGGTTCCATACGCTTTAATTGGCATTGGCGGTTTAGGTTATTTCAATATCAGTTCGAATGTGAATGCGGTGGATGGCGATTATTCCATTCCACAAGATCGGAGCAATTACTCAACCGTCAAAAACAACTACAAAGACACGCCTGCATTTACCGGAATTATCAGCGGAGGATTGGGGTTGGAATATAAATTGAATGACCAATTCAGTATCCGCTATCAGGCAGAACTTGGCTGGACTACTTCCGATGAATATGATATGTACACAGTAAAAAAAGGCAACGATTGGCAACTTCAGCACAGTTTAGGGCTTGTTTACAGCTTTGGCAAACTTTGTAATAAGCCCCGACCGGTAGTACAACCGGTTATTCCGGTAATTCCGGAACCCGTCAAAGAACCTGTATTTGTGCCTGAGCCTGTAAAAGAAGAACCTGTGGTAGAACCAATCAAAGAAGAACCCGTAGCAGAGCCTAAAAAACCGATTTCAGTAAAAAATGCCTTGTTTGCTACAGGCAAATATGCGGTAAATTCCACCACGGCAGCTATATTGAAAGAAGCAATCGTTGAATTAAAGAGTGAGGAAACAGCAACTATCCTTATCAAAGGCCATACGGATAATGTCGGACAGGAAACCTTTAATCAAACATTATCTTTGAAACGGGCAAACGCCGTCAAAAATTACCTGATTAAACACGGCATCAATAGTGCACGAATCACTACGGAAGGCTATGGCGAATTGCAACCGATAGCGACTAACGACACTCCGCAAGGCAGGGCGACCAACCGGCGGGTAGAATTTGTTATTCGTACGGAATAAATTCGGAAAGTTCAATTTATATTATAGATACACATGAGTAATACAAAAGAAAAATTGTTCTCGGAATTTCCACCCGTGTCCACCGAAAAGTGGATGGAAAAAATCGTTACCGATTTGAAAGGCGCCGATTTCGAGAAAAAACTCGTTTGGAAAACAAACGAAGGGTTTAATGTAAAACCTTTTTACCGCGCGGAAGACATCGAAGGTTTGAGTATCACCAATACGCTTCCGGGAGTGTTTCCCTACGTTCGCGGCACAAAAGCGGACAATGATTGGTATGTTCGTCAGGACATTGTGGTAGGCAACTTTGCCGAAGCCAACAAAAAGGCTTTGGACATCTTGAACAAAGGCGTCAACTCCATCGGCTTCAAAATCCCGGGCGAAGAAATAAACAAGGAAAACATTGCAATCCTCTTGAACGGTATTCTTCCGGAATACGTCGAACTCAATTTCACGACCTGCAACATGCAATCGGTTCAATTGATTCGGATTCTGGTGGAATATTTCAAATCCAAAAACTACGATTTGACTAAAATCAAGGGTTCGGTAAACATCGATTTCGTGGGAATCATCTTACGCAAAGGACACGTGAAAACCGAATGGGTGGAAGTGATGACCGAGGCTATCGCAGCCGCTGCTGAACTCTACCGTTTCAAAGTGCTGTCCGTCAATGCCTCCCTGTTTACAAATGCAGGTTCGTACATCACGCAAGAATTGGGATACGCCTTGGCTTGGGGGAACGAATTGTTGAGCCGCTTAGTTGAAGCGGGCATTCATCCGTCCCTTGCCGCCGAGAAAATCAAATTCAACTTCGGCATCGGTTCAAACTATTTCATGGAGATTGCCAAATTCCGCGCCGCACGCTGGCTATGGGCTGAAATCGTGAATGCCTACGACGCCACCGATTGCGCAAGCGCAATGAATATCTTTGCACAAACCTCCACCTTCAATCAAACGGTGTTCGATGCCCATGTCAACTTGTTGCGTACGCAAACCGAAGCCATGTCGGCATCACTCGCCGGCGTTGATTCCTTGCTGGTGACGACTTTTGATGAAGGCTACAAAACCGCCGATAATTTTTCGGAACGCATCGCCCGCAACCAGCAGTTACTATTGAAGGAAGAATGTCATTTCGACAAAGTGGTTGACCCCTCCGGAGGCTCCTATTATATTGAAACATTGACTCATTCGATTGCGCAACAAGCGTGGCAAGTCTTCTTGGAAACCGAAGAAAAAGGTTTTTACGAATTGGTAAAAGCCGGTGAAATTCAAAAAGCCATCAACGACAGCGCCGACAAACGCTTCAAAGCATTGGCACAACGACGCGAAATCTTGTTGGGAACCAATCAATTCCCCAATTTCACGGAAACAGCAGGAAACAAAATTGCGAATGCCGGTAGAGATGCGACACGCCACGTTTCTACATTAAACACCAAACGTTTGGGCGAGGATTTTGAAACCCTACGCCTGAGCACCGAGCAATCGGGCAAGGAAGTAAAGGCGTTCATGCTGACGATTGGAAATTTGGCCATGCGTTTGGCACGTTCGCAATTCTCCTCCAATTTTCTGGCTTGCGCGGGATACAAAATAATCGACAACCTCGGTTTTAAAACGGTTACACAAGGTGTGGAAGCCGCCCGCAAGGCAAAAGCGGACATTATCGTCCTTTGCTCAAGCGATGACGAATACGCCACCTTCGCTCCCGAAGCTCATCAATTGATTGGAGACAAGGAAATTTTCATCGTTGCCGGCGCACCCGCTTGCATGGAAGAGTTGAAAGCGCAAGGCATCACGAATTTCATTCATATAAAAAGTAATGTGCTGGATACCTTGCAAGGTTTTAATGCTAAATTAGGAATCAAATGAAAGTAGATTTTAAAAACATAAATATCGAAAAGGCAGGTTTCACCACCATCAACCCTGCCGAATGGGAAAAAGCCAACGCCAACGGCGAACCTTGGAAAACTCCCGAACACATAGAAGTGAAACCAGTTTACACCCAAGCTGATTTGGAAGGTATGGAACACCTGAACTATGCCTCCGGTATTCCGCCTTTCCTGAGAGGTCCCTATTCGGGCATGTATGCAATGCGCCCCTGGACTATCCGCCAATACGCCGGATTTTCCACCGCGGAAGAATCCAACGCATTTTACCGGAGAAATTTAGCGGCGGGACAAAAAGGACTCTCCGTCGCCTTTGACTTGGCCACGCATCGCGGCTATGATGCCGACCATCCACGCGTGGTGGGCGATGTGGGCAAAGCTGGCGTTTCCATCTGCTCGCTCGAAGACATGAAAGTATTGTTCGACGGCATTCCCTTGAAAGACATGTCCGTTTCGATGACCATGAACGGCGCCGTTTTGCCCATTTTGGCCTTCTATATCAATGCGGGATTGGAACAGGGTGCAAAACTGGAAGAACTGACGGGAACCATTCAAAACGATATTTTGAAAGAATTTATGGTGCGCAACACCTATATATACCCGCCCCTTTTCTCCATGAAAATCATCGCAGACATCTTTGAATATACTTCGCAGAAGATGCCGAAATTCAATTCGATTTCCATCTCCGGCTATCACATGCAGGAAGCAGGCGCCACCGCCGACATCGAATTGGCTTACACCTTGGCGGATGGCATGGAATACTTAAAGGCCGGAATTGATGCCGGAATCGACGTGGATGCTTTCGCCCCGCGCTTGTCGTTCTTCTGGGCAATCGGCATGAACCATTTCATGGAAATAGCCAAGATGCGCGCAGGACGTTTGTTGTGGGCGAAAATCGTGAAAAGTTTCGGCGCCAAGAACTCCAAATCATTGGCTTTGCGCACACACAGCCAAACTTCGGGCTGGTCATTGACCGAACAAGACCCCTTCAATAACGTGGGACGTACCTGTATCGAAGCCATGGCTGCCGTGCTGGGACATACCCAATCCCTGCACACCAACGCTTTGGATGAAGCCATCGCACTGCCGACCGATTTCTCGGCGCGTATTGCCCGCAACACGCAAATCTATATTCAAGAGGAAACCTGCGTAACCAAAGAAATTGACCCGTGGGCCGGTTCGTATTACGTGGAAAAACTGACGCAGGAATTGGCCGACAAAGCATGGGCATTGATTCAAGAAGTTCAGAATTTGGGCGGAATGGCCAAAGCCATCGAAACCGGTATTCCGAAAATGCGTATAGAAGAAGCAGCGGCACGCACGCAAGCGCGTATCGACTCCGGCAATCAAACCATTATCGGTATCAACAAATACCGCTTGGAAAAGGAAGACCCCATTGACATTTTGGAAGTCGATAATACCGCGGTTCGCAAACAACAAATCGAACGGTTGAATGAGTTGAAAGCGAAACGCGACAGCGCAGCCGTAGCAAAAGCCGTGGCCGCGATTACCGAATGTGCAAAAACAGGCAAAGGCAACTTGTTGGAATTAGCCGTAGAAGCCGCGCATTTACGCGCCACGCTGGGCGAAATCTCCGACGCTTGCGAAGCCGTAAGCGGACGTTATAAAGCAATAATTAGAACAATATCAGGCGTGTATTCATCAGAAACAAAAGGCGATGCTGCTTTCCGGAAGGCACAGCAATTAGCCGAACAATTTGCCAAGAAAGAAGGTCGCCAACCGCGCATCATGATTGCGAAAATGGGACAGGACGGGCACGACCGCGGCGCGAAAGTCGTTGCCACAGGTTATGCCGACTGCGGGTTTGACGTGGATATGGGACCCTTGTTCCAAACTCCCGAAGAAGCAGCCCGTCAAGCGGTGGAAAACGACGTTCATGTATTGGGCGTATCGTCTTTGGCGGCGGGACACAAGACTTTGGTGCCGCAAGTGATTGAAGAACTGAAGAAACTGGGTCGAGAAGACATTCTTGTGGTAGCGGGGGGCGTGATTCCTGCACAGGACTACGACTATCTCTACAAAGCAGGGGTGGCGGCTATCTTTGGTCCCGGAACATCGGTGGCTAATGCGGCGGTGGCTATCTTGGAACTGTATTTGCGGGATACTATCTGAAAAATAGCGGCATTTTGTATATTGTAAAAAAATATACTTACCTTCGCACTGTGAATTTTTTATCCATCATATTATCCATTTACATCATAGTCACATCAGTATCCCCCTGCTGCTGCGACTATGATGTATTCGATTTGGGAAACCAAACGGAACAGCACGACACAGGAAACCTGCCGCATGACGATTGCGCCGGCGTATGCTCTCCGTTCTGTTTATGTACTGCTTGTGCAGGGTGTATGGCTGAACCAGCCATTTCCTATTACCAAACCGAATTGTTGAAAATAGCTAAAGAAGTAAACGTTTACCCTACCCTATTCTATTCTTTGCCCCTATTCAAAGGCATCTGGCAACCCCCGAAATAATTAAAATATTCATTCCTCCATTATTTTCATTGTTTTCATTATTTCATTACTAAATTTTATTGCCGTGTTTCAAAAACTAATTAAATTCTCTATTGAGAATAAATTGGCGGTTGGCATTTTTACGGTAGCTTTGATTGCTTGGGGCATTTATTCCCTGATACAACTGCCGTTTGACGCTACTCCCGATATTACCAATAATCAAGTGCAAGTCATCACACAAGCGCCATCGCTGGGGGCGCAGGAGGTGGAACAGTTTATCACCACACCTATCGAGATGAGCTTTGCCAATATTCCCCAAGTGGTGGAAAGACGCAGCATCAGCCGGAGTGGGCTGTCGGTTATCACCGTTGTATTTGACGACGACGTGGATATTTATTGGGCGCGTCAGCAAATCAGCCAACAATTGAAAGAAGCGGAAGAACTTATTCCGCAAGGCATGGGGACTACCAGCCTTGCCCCCGTATCCACCGGATTGGGTGAGATTTACCACTACGTGATTCACCCCGCAAAAGGATATGAAGCCCAATACAGCCTCACCGACCTGCGCACGATACAAGACTGGCTGGTACGCAAACAATTTGCCGGAACAGAAGGCATTGCCGAAGTGAGTGGCTGGGGCGGTTTTGTCAAACAATACGAAGTGGCGGTCAATGTTGACGAGCTAAATGCGATGAATATCACTATCCCAGAAATTTTTACCGCATTGGAAAGCAACAACGAAAATACCGGCGGCAGCTACATTGAACAATCCGGCAATCAATACTCCATCCGCGGCATAGGACTTGCCGGTTCATTGGAAGACATCGAAAAGATACCGGTGAAACTCCTGAACGGAACGCCCATTCTGATACGCGATGTAGCTACAGTGCGCTTCGGAACGGCAACGCGATACGGCGCAGTAACGCGCAACGGCGAAGGCGAAGTAGTGGCCGGCATCACATTGATGCTCAAAGGTGAAAACTTTCAGCAAGTCATTCAAAATGTGAAAGAACGGCTGACGCAAATCCAAAAAAGCCTGCCGGAAGGCGTCATCATCGAACCCTTTATCGACCGCACCGAGTTGGTAAACCGGACAATGGGAACCATCGAAAAAAACCTGATTGAAGGCGGCTTGATTGTCATCTTTATACTTGTCCTGCTCTTGGGCAACTGGCGAGCGGGATTGGTGGTTGCATCAGTCATTCCACTGTCGATGCTGTTTGCATTGTCGATGATGCACTTATTTGGCATTAGCGGCAACCTGATGAGTTTGGGCGCTATTGATTTCGGATTGATTGTGGACGGAGCGGTCATCATTGTAGAGGCGGTTTGCCACCGTTTAAGCTCTCTACCGGGAGGAAAGGTCTTAACCCACCAAGAAATGGATGCCGCAGTCTATGAATCGGCATCGAAAATCCGGAACAGCGCCGCTTTTGGGGAAATCATCATCCTCATCGTGTATCTTCCGCTGTTTACGCTGGTGGGGATTGAGGGGAAAATGTTTCGCCCAATGGCACAAACAGTGTTTTTCGCTATTTTAGGTGCATTCATCCTTTCGCTCACCTACGTGCCGATGGCAAGCGCGTTGTTTTTAAGCAGGAAAACCGAACACAAACGCAATGTATCCGACAAAATCATCGAAAAGTTGCAAAGCGTTTATCATCCGTTGATTACCAAAAGTCTGAATTGGAGCAAAACGCTCTTGGTGACGATGATTGCTTTATTTGCGGTGAGCCTCTTGGTTTTCAACCGCATGGGCGGGGAGTTTATCCCGACCTTGGAAGAAGGCGACTTTGCAGTAGAGATAAGTATGGCGCAAGGGACATCGCTCACGCAGGTGATTCAACGCTTTTCACAGGCCGAAAAGATTCTGAAAGAGCAGTTTCCCGAAGTAAAACAAGCCGTTACCCGTATCGGAAGTGCAGAAATACCGACCGACCCGATGCCCATCGAAAGGGGCGATATGATGATTTCCCTCCTCCCCAAAAAACAGTGGACATCGGCCAAAACAAAAGAAGAACTGATGGAACAGATGGAGGAAGCTTTAGCCATCCTGCCCGATGTATCGGTGGAAATGTCACAACCCATGCAAATGCGTTTCAACGAACTTATCACGAGCATCAAACAGGATGTGGCGATAAAAATTTACGGCAACAATTTGGATGTACTTGCGCAAGAGGCCGATAGAGTGGCTTCGCTAATCAAAAATGTGGAGGGCGTAACCGAACCGGTTGTGGAGAAAGTAAACGGTTTGCCGCAAATCCAAGTCGTTTACAATCGCGACCAACTGGCAAAGTACGGCATCAACATCAAAGACGCCAATCGAATTTTGAAAACGGCGTTTGCCGGCAGCGAGGCAGGCGTGGTGTATGAAGAAGACCGCCGCTTTGATGTGGTTCTCCGTCTGAAAAATGAACTGAGGAACGACCTGATCGCTTTGGAAACCCTAAGCCTGCCGGTGGCGGAGGGCAAGACCATCCCTTTATCGCAAGTGGCGGA
>JAITXK010000190.1 GCA_031284765.1 Candidatus Symbiothrix sp. | reverse complement strand
ATATTTGCAGGCAAGTTCATTCTCTGGCTAACTTCGCCAATCGTTCCCGCACCACATCCTGAATCTCATCCGTCGTTTTTTTGTAATTGGTTTGCAAACTTTCTAAATACAGCCGCGCCTGCAAAGGATTGTTTTCCGCGACATAAATATCCGCCAACAAAATGAAACTTTTGGCCAGCCAATATTCGTGGGGAGTGCCTTGTTTCGCGTAATCCTGAATGATGAGTTTGGCTTCCTTGCTGTTGTTGGTTTCAAAAGCGTATTGAGCCAGAAGGTATTTGGCTTCCGCTCCGTAAACGGTGCGCGTGTCTTGGGCTAATTTCGATAAATCGGGTTGCGCTTTTTTCTTTTCGCCCAGTTCCCAATACGATTTGGCGCGGTGATATTGCGCTTCATTTTTGATTTCGGGATTGACGGAATTGTCTTTCAACAGCTCATTGGCGGCGTTGAGCAGGGCATAATATTCGTTGAGCTGCGCGGCCGAACGGAGCACGCCCAATGCCCCCGCATCGCGATTGGTTTTGGTGGCTGCCGTATTTTTCAGTTGGTTATACGATTCCATGGCGGCTTTGTACTCCTTTTGGTTGTATTGAATTTCAGCGGTGCGGCCGATGGCTTCTTCCGAATATTGCGTGTTTCCGGCGTTCAACAAGAAGGCGTATTCTTGTTGGGCTAAATCCGGTTTTTGTTGTTCGAAATAGAGATTAGCCAAATAATAATGCGCCGAAGTGGCGGATGCGCCTTGCGGGAACGATTTTAGATAATGGATAAAAGCCGTTTGCGCCTTGGCTTTGTCGCCTTTTTGGAAGAGGCGTTCGGCTACTAAATAGGTCAGGGAGTCTTGTTCGCTGATTTCAAACTGGATAGTACCTCCCACCGATTTCACGTAATCGGCATAACTTTGCAGGTCATTCAAATCAACATAAATGGATTTCAAGTCCTGTAAAGCCTCTTTGGCTTCGCTGCTTTCCGGATATTGGGTGATGACTTTTTTGTAGGCGGTAATCGCATTGGGCGTTTGATTGGCATTATAATACAGCAATCCGGTTTGCAATCCCGCACTCCGCGCCCATTGGCTGTTGGGATAGTGGCTCAATAAATTTTGATAGGTGTCTATCGCGGCAGAACTGTTGTTCAACAACACGTAGGAGCGGCCTTTTTCGTACAAAGCATCGGGTCGATAGGGTGAATCAGGATAGTCTTTCAGCAATTTATCCATTTGTGCAACTTTGCCGTTGTAATCTTTTTGCAATCCCATGACGTAGCCTTTTTGGAATAAAGCATAATCGCCTGTGGCGGGATAAATGGCAATTGATTGATTGTAAGCCGTTGCTGCTTCGCCAAATTGCCGTTGATTGAAATAGCAATCGCCTAACCGGGTGTATGCGTCGGCTACAATTTGGCCTTGCTTTTGTTCTTTTCGTATAAACGTTTGGAAGAACGATTGGGCTTCGGTGTATTGAGCCTGTTTGAAGGCGCAATATCCCAAATTGTAAGATGCCAAAGCGGGTAAATGGCCGTCCGAACCGTCCCAAATTGCCAAAAATGAGTGAAAATCGGAACTTGCCTGCGGGAAATGGCCTTGCTTGTAATGCGATTCGCCCCGCCAATAAAACGACTGTTGCTTTTCGTCGGGAGCATAATCACCGGAGGCAATGGCTTGTGTGAAGTTCTCAATGGCTTGGGGATAGTTTTCGTTGGTAAAATCGACCGTTCCCAGATAATAATAGATTTTCTGCTTGGCTTCCAGTATTTTCCGGTTCGGGTGGTTGATTTTGGCGATGGAATGGATGGCGGTAGTATAATTGTTCGTGGTCAGATACACGTCTATCAACGCATCATTGACCTGCTCGGCATATACCGATTGCGGGTAAGTATTGATGAATTTCTCCAACACCGTAATCGATTCCCCAAATCCGGAAACGGAGTTTTGATGCAGCAGCATGGCGTAATTATACAACGCCGCTTCCTGTGCCAAGGCATCGAAATCCATGCGGGAAGCCGATTCAAAAGCAAGCAAAGCGTGGTTGGTATCACCTGTTTTCAAATA
Organism: Candidatus Symbiothrix sp.; assembly: GCA_031284765.1. GTDB lineage: Bacteria > Bacteroidota > Bacteroidia > Bacteroidales > Azobacteroidaceae > Azobacteroides. The sequence continues at coordinate 3,993 of JAITXK010000190.1, read as the reverse complement.
GGATTGCCCCAGATAGATGTAGGCGCTTTGCCCCAGCGTGTCATTGGCGGGATTGCTTTGATTCAAATAGAGTATCGCTTGCGCGTAGTTTTGCAGTTGATAATACGACAGCCCCAACAGATAGTAATCCTTGCCTTCAAGCAATCCTTTCGGATTGTCGGCCAAGGGTTTGAGGTATTGAATGGCTTGCTGATAATGGGTTTGCTGATAACAGGAGATACCGATGATGCGTTCAATTTCGGCGTTGTGTTCGTTTTGAGGATCATTATTCAACAAGGATTGCCCTTCCTGAACCGTTTGGGCGTATCGTTTTTGAGCGAAATAAATTTGCACGATGTAGTACAAGACATCGGATTTATAGTCAGTATTGGATTTTAAAGGAGTGAAACGTTCCAACGCAAGGTCATAATCGCCTTCTTTATACGCAATATAGGCCAGATAATAGCTGGCGGCCGCTTTATATTTTTCGCTGTATTGATTCAATAATCCGAAAGAACGCTTGGCTTCGGAATAGTTGCTGTTGTTGATTTGAATCAAGCCCATGCGGTAGGCGTAATCCGCCTGTTCGGATTCGGATAAAAGGTTTATATTGCTCTGTTTGAACCAATATTCGGCCATGCGGTAATTTTCCTTCTTGAAGTAAACAGAACCCAGCATGAATGCTATTTCATTGCGGTGCGAAGTTTGCGGATAGCTATCCAAAAACTCCCGCAAAATCAACTCCGAATCGCTTTTCCCTTGATGATAATCGCAGGCGGCCAACAAGAAGTCGGCTTCCTGAATGAGGGTAGGGTGGGGCTTCTGTTTCTTGTATTCGGTGATTTTATCCACACAACCGGCAAAATTGCGGTCTTTGAACATCGCTTGGCCTTCGTTGAAAAGGCGGTCTGTTGAATTATATTCAGCAGAACGTTGTGCAACGGACACTTGAAGAGCCATTGCACAAAGTAAAAAAAGAATTGTTTTCTTCATTGAATTAAAAATTTATCCGCATTTGGAAGTTCCGCAAGACGTGCATTTGAGGCAGCCTTCCTGATAAACCAACGATTCCTGCCCGCAAACAGGACATTTTTGTCCTTTGGCAAGCGTTCCTTCGAGTACATATTGTTTTAGTGCGCGTTCCACTCCGTTTTTCCACGTATTGATGGAAAGGTCGTTGAGTTCCAGACTTTGTACCAGTTTGATAACTTGGTCAACAGGCATTGCATAGCGCAATACGCCGGAAATCAGTTTGGCATAATTCCAATATTCGGGATTGAATTTATCGGAAAGACCTTCGATAGTGGTCTTGTGTCCGCGTTTATTGGTGTATTGGAAGTCGTAACGCTTGTTTCCGCTATCGTCTATGTTTTTGATAATCGTGCCTTTCGTAACGTTTTTCGGTAGGAAAATACCTTCTTCCTCGTCATTGATACCCGTAAAAACTTCGTAGGGACGGCCGTTGAGCAAGCCCACAAACGCAATCCATTTTTCCTTGTTGTTCTGGAATTTCACGATTTCCGCATCCAGTTCGCGGGGACGTTTGGCCACGATGACAGGCGGTTCGTAACATTCGCAATCTTTGTCTTTTTTGTCGGTAAGCGCTATTAAAACGCCGCTTCGGGAGCCGTCGCGATACACTGTGCAGCCTTTACAGCCCGATTTCCATGCTTCAATATAGAGTTGGTTGACTAATTCTTCGTCCACATCGTGCGGTAGATTGATGGTTACGCTGATGGAATGGTCCACCCATTGTTGCACGCGGCCTTGCATCCGCACTTTTTGCAGCCAATCGACATCGTTGGACGTGGCTTTATAATAAGGTGATTTTTCAATCAGTTTGTTGATTTCGTCCGCGGTGTAATTTTTGGCGGTGGGATGGCCATTGGCTATCATCCAATCCACGAATTTGTGATGGAAAACAGTGTATTCTTCCCATGAATCGCCGATTTCGTCCACAAAATCCACTTTGACGGCCGTATCGTTCGGATTAACTTTCCGCCTTCTCGTGTACACCGGCAGGAAGACCGGCTCAATGCCCGAAGTGGTTTGTGTCATCAATGAAGTGGTGCCGGTTGGGGCAATCGTCAGGCAGGCGATGTTGCGACGACCGTATTGTTTCATGTCTTGAATCAGTTGCGGGTCAACGGCTTTCAGGCGGTTGATGAAGGGGTTGCCTTCTTCCCGTGCAAAATCAAACAGTTCAAACGCACCGCGTTCTTTGGCCATTTCCACCGATGCACCGTAAGCGGCCAATGCCAACACCTTTTGGATTTCTTCCGAGCAATCGGTGGCCTTTTCGGTTCCGTAACGCAATCCCAAGGCGGCCAACATGTCGCCTTCGGCTGTGATGCCTACGCCTGTGCGCCGTCCCAACAAGGTTTTGTGACGGATTTTTTGCCACAACAAACATTCGGTATGTTTTACTTCTTCCGTTTCGGGGTCTATTTCTATTTTCTCCAGAATGGTATCTATTTTCTCAATTTCGAGGTCGATAATATCATCCATAATCCGTTGTGCCAAAGCAACGTGCTGCTTGAATAAATCGAAATCGAAGCGCGCTTTGTCCGTGAAAGGGTCAATGACATAGGAATACAAATTGATGGCCAACAAACGGCAACTGTCATAAGGACACAAGGGAATTTCCCCGCAGGGATTGGTCGAAACCGTGCGGAATCCCAAGTCGGCATAGCAATCGGGAACAGATTCTTTGATGATGGTGTCCCAGAACAATACGCCCGGCTCGGCCGATTCCCAAGCATTGTGTACAATTTTCCCCCACAACTCTTTGGCGTTGATTTCTTTGCTGTACAAGGGGTCAATGCCACTGATGGGATAGGTTTGTTGAAACGGCTGGTTGTTGACAACCGATTCCATAAATTCATCGGTAATCTTGACGGATACATTGGCGCCGGTTACTTTGCCTTCGCTCATTTTGGCGTCTATAAACGCTTCCGAATCCGGATGTTTGATGGATACGCTCAACATTAGCGCTCCGCGGCGACCGTCTTGCGCCACTTCGCGGGTTGAATTGGAATAACGTTCCATGAACGGAACCAATCCGGTGGATGTGAGCGCCGAATTCTTCACCGGCGAACCTTTGGGGCGGATGTGTGACAAATCGTGTCCCACGCCTCCGCGACGTTTCATCAACTGCACTTGTTCTTCATCTATTTTGATAACTGCTCCGTAGGAATCGGCGGGACCGTCCAAGCCAATGACAAAGCAATTGGAGAGCGATGCCACCTGATAATTATTTCCGATGCCCGTCATCGGACTGCCCTGCGGAACAATATATTTGAAACGATCGAACAAGTCGAAAAGTTCTTGTTCGGAAAGCGGGTTGGGGTAATTTTGCTCCATCCGGGCAACTTCTCCCGCCAGGCGGTGGTGCATATCTTCCGGCGATTTCTCAAAAATATTGCCGAATGCGTCTTTTAAAGCGTACTTATTCACAAATACTTTGGCAGCCAATTCGTCGCCCTTGAAATAATCTAATGAGGCTTGGTAAGCCTCATCAAATGAATAACTGATTTCTTTCACTTCTAATAATGTTTAATATGTATATCTGTAGGCCGTATTGACCGGATAAAATTTCAGACTGCAATATTACGCATAGATTTTTAATTGACAAAATATTTAGTCAAATTAGTTTGAATTTTTTTGAAAGTTTTCCAAAATAAAAATTAAAGTGTTGGTTTTTAGTATTTTATATTTATAGATATTTTGAAAAGTTTTCTAAAATGTTTTTTGTGTTTGATGGTTGATTGAAATATTGTAGCATTTTATAGTGGCATAAGTTATGGGCAGGTGTCTCCACTTGCTATGTTCAGTTGACATCCAAATAATAATAGTTAATCAGTATTTTTCTCAATATCTCAAAATTATTTAGTCCTTGTTTGAGATAAATTCACTACTTTTGCACTCAACTTTCATCACATTTTAAATTATGGCAACCACTCATCCCATCCGGCAGACCGTTGAAAAATTGACAAATAATCATTCGACCACTTA
>JAITXK010000185.1 GCA_031284765.1 Candidatus Symbiothrix sp. | reverse complement strand
GCCTCATCGCAACCGGCTTCTATCAAATTGGGGTGTAAACAGGACAACAACATGATGAATGATTTTGCAGGACAAGTACCGATTCCGTCCCCATATTAAACAATAAATCCAAAATACTCAGATTGGATTGAAAGCCAAATCTGCTTTCAAAGACCTGATAATAAGGCTTGAATGCATTCAAAACAGCGGGCTTCTTGGGATGAATAGCTTCCCGCAAATCCAAGGTGTCACCGGAAACCGTTTTTATATATTCGGAAGAATAGATGACATTCGGAGAAATATCTACCAATGAGCAAACTAATTCCCGTAATTGTTCATCGAAATCGAATAAAAATTGAGGTTGTTTCTCGTAAAACGGACGAAAATCAGCTTCATAATACTCGAAAAATGGAGAAGAACGATAAGCCGAAACAATCGCATTCCAATGCAAATGTTGCCAATCACCGTGTCCGGCAATACGAATATCGCGGGTCAGAATCTTGGGTGTTTCGGGCTTGATAATCGGAATACTCAAAGTCTGCAAACCATTGGCCGAAGCGATGACACAACGGTTGCGATAGGTTTGCTTCACATAATTATCTTGCTGTTCGATGAGGACTTGCGGACTTTGGTACAACTGCACATAATATTCGACAGGAGCCAAATATGCAATGGACAAAAGGGGGGTCATTGTGCACTTACCCGCGTAAAAATCCTACTCCACCGAATTTTTCCATCCAACCAGGAGCGGTCTTTATCCAGCGACAGCCAGATAAGCAGGGGAGTTCCCACAATATGGTCTTCCGGTACAAATCCCCAATAACGCGAATCGGCCGAGTTGTGGCGGTTGTCGCCCATCATAAAATAATAATTTTGCCGGAACGTATAACTGTTTGCCGGAACGCCGTTGATGAAAATCTGATTGCCGGACTGATGAAGTGTATTGCCTTCATAATTCACAATACAACGCGAATAAAAAGCCAGATTTTCTTCGTTCAGTACGATGGTTTCGCCTTGTTTCGGAATCCAAAGCGGACCAAAATTATCTCTCGACCAACCGGTATTGTATCCGTAGGGATAGGTTTCTCCACCGAACATTTCCGGTTCAATATGAATGGATTTCAACCAACTACTGTTTTTCAGGAATTGTACCACTTTTGCCGTCAAAGGAAGACGATAAACAGGATTGTAGGTTCCGTTCGCATTGGGTTCGATGCCGAACATCTCGAAAACAGTCTCTGCATCGGACGAACGATTGTATAATTGTTGGTCGTCTTTGCTGACGCCTAATTTACGGAATTGCTTTTCTGTGAAAAAGTTGCCTGACGTTTCAACAAAATAATTGAATTGCGCTTTTCCCGGAGTAGCAAATGAGTTTCCGTTAATATATGTCAGATTATCAACAATTTGCAACGAATCGCCCGGCATTCCGATACAACGTTTCACGTAATTTTCCCGTCTGTCCACCGGACGGTAAACGACTTTTCCAAACGTAGTTTCATCGCTATGAACACGCTCGCGCGTTGTCCAATGAGTAATCAAATCGTAATAATCGGGATTTTGAACTTTCAACGCCACGGTATCTCCCGTAGGATAATTGAAAACCACAATATCGCCCCGTTTTACATGACTCAAGCCTTCCAAACGCTTGTAAGGCCAATGCGGCCAATCGGAATACGATTTAGTGTTGACTATCGGCAAGGTGTGATGCGTGAGCGGAAAAGACAAAGGCGTATTCGGCACACGCGGGCCGTAATTCACTTTGCTGACAAACAGGTAATCACCCACCAACAATGTCTTTTCCAACGAAGAAGTCGGAATTTTATAGTTCTGAAAAATAAAGATATTGATGAAATAAACGGCAATCAAGGCGAAGACGATGGCGTCAGCCCATTCCGCAATTTTCCGCAAACTTCTGATTTGCGAATTTTTCCATCCGTCCCAAGGGATGACTTTGGAGATATAAATATCAAAAATCAACAGTAATCCGAATAACAACCAATAGTTGTTGTCCCAAATCGTAAATAAGATGTATAAAATGGAAACAAGGGCAAATCGTAGCCATTGCGATTTCGTGGCGGTTGAAATCCGTTCTTTAATGCTTTTTCGTGTGTCACTCATGTTGCTTGTGTTATAATTTTAATAAATCGTTCATCGTGAGGAAACCCGATTTTCCCCGCGTATATTCGGCAGCCAATACCGCACCCAGCGCAAAGCCTTTGCGGTTTTTGGCATCGTGTTTAATCGAAAGGGTATCGGCATCCGATTCATAAATAATTTCATGAATGCCCGGCACTTCCCCTTCTCGTTGAGTATGAATCAGCAAATCACCGGCATTGCCTGTTTCGCTTTCTTTCCATTGTTTTTTGCGGTCGATATTTGCCAATATGCCTTCGGCCAAGGTGATACCTGTTCCGCTTGGCGAATCCAATTTATGAATATGATGAATTTCTTTCATGCAAACATCGTATTGCGGAAATTGATTCATGATGCACGCCAAGTGTTTATTCACGGCAAAAAACACATTGACTCCAATGCTGAAATTGGACGCATAAAAGAAAGTTTGATGATTTTCGGCACAGGCTTTTTTTACTTCGTCCAACTGTTGCAACCATCCCGTTGTGCCCGAAACCACCGGAATATTCCGAGCGAAACATTTTTGATAATTGGCGAAGGCCGTTTCTGGACGAGTAAATTCAATGGCAACTTCGGCCGATAAAAACTCCGCCGAATCGAAATCTTCAGGATTATCAATATCGATGATGGATACAATTTCGTGCCCTCTCTCCAAGGCGATTTTTTCTATTTCGCGGCCCATTTTGCCGTAGCCGATAAGCACAATGTTCATGTTTTTTTATTTAGACTACAAATATAGCTGTTTTTCTCAAATTTTTGACCAAAAACAGTAAAAACAAATGAAATGAATATGATTACCTTTGTTCCGATAAAAAACAAATTAATCACATGAAAAGAAAAATCAGTTTGCTTCTACTTTTATTTGCGTTCATTTTTACCATACAAAATTTTGCACAGAGTGTCAACAAAGAGCGCATCCCTTTGGAACATGGAGCGCATCGCTTGGGTAAACGCACCGATGCCGCTATGCAACATTGGCGCAAGTACGGCCTTGGACAATTCATTCATTGGGGCGTGTATGCCATTCCGGGCGGACAATGGGACGGCAAAAACTATATGGGCGCGGCCGAATGGATTCGTTCGTGGAGCGGAATGCCCAAACAAGATTACGACAATCTCTATAAACAATTCAATCCCGTTGATTTCGATGCGGTAAAATGGGCGAAACAAGCCAAACAAATGGGTGCTAAATATTTGATTTTCACAACGAAACATCACGACGGCTTTTGTATGTGGCCCAGCAACTATACGGATTATACGGTGGCCAACACGCCTTACAAAAAAGACATTGTCAAGGCTTTGGTGGATGCCTATACTGCTGAAGGTATTGATGTGTATCTTTATTTTTCCATTATCGACTGGAATCAACCGGGCTATCGTTCCGTGGTGAAAACCGAAACGGATAAAGCGGAATACGAACAGTTTAAGCAATTTACCCGCAATCAGTTAATCGAATTGCTGACCAATTATCCGCAAGTCAAAGGCCTTTGGTTCGACGGCTCGTGGGACAAAGCATGGATTGAACAGGCGGCTTGGGTTGATGCGCTGGGCGAAGAACTGCGCTCCATCCGTCCCGGCTTGATTATCGGAAGCCGTTTCCGCGCCGATGATACCGGCAAACGCCACGTGGATGCCAACGGCGACTTAATTGACGACTACGACCAACGCTTCGAACGCAACCTGCCCGCCAATTTGAAAGAAGTCGGAGGAAACGACTGGGAATGTGTGATGACGATTCCCGAAAATCAATGGGGCTACCACCGCGATTGGTCATGGAGCTACGTGAAAACATCCGATGATTTAATCGAAATGATGGCCAAAACCCGTTCGCTGGACGGCAATTTTGTTATCAATTTCGGCCCCGACGGAAAAGGAAATATTCGGAAAGAGGAATCCGATATTGCCAAATCTATCGGAAAATGGTTGTCAATCAACGGCAATGCAGTGTACGACGTACAACACTCGCTATTGGAAAAACAAGATTGGGGATATTCGACCCAAAAAGACCACAAAATCTATCTGACCGTTTTCAATAAACCGGCGAACAACCTGGTGCGCGTGAAACTGCCGAAAAGCAAAACCGAAGGCATGATTTATGTCATCGGAAAGGCGCAATTTCTGCTCAACCAACAACCTGCCCGCATCAAGGGCAACGGCAAGCCCGCCACCTATTTCCGTGATAAATTCGGCAATTCGTATTATGATATTATCTTGCCGAAAGCAGTGCAAAAGTGCACACAAGCCTTTGTCATCGAACTTGAACTGAAAGAAATAGATAAAAAGGATTTGGATAATTATCAGCAGGCGATTATTTGATTTCTCAAAATACATAAAAAAAGAAAGGCGCCCGAAAAATCTCCGAACACCTTTCTCAGTCATTATGACAGACAATCTTATTTCACACGTTGTGCTTTTTTGTAACCATACACCGCCAAATCGCCCAATTCTTCTTCAATGCGAAGCAATTGGTTGTATTTAGCCATCCGGTCGGAACGGCTCAACGAACCGGTTTTGATTTGTCCCGAGTTGGTAGCCACAGCGATGTCGGCAATCGTCGAATCTTCTGTTTCGCCCGAACGGTGGGACGTAACCGAGGTATAACCTGCACGGTGCGCCATTTCAATAGCATCCAAGGTTTCGCTCAACGAACCGATTTGATTTACTTTGATAAGGATTGAGTTGGCACAACCCAATTCGATGCCTTTTTTCAAGAATTGTACGTTGGTTACGAACAAATCGTCGCCGACTAATTGCACTTTGTCACCGAGTTTGTCGGTCAACAGTTTCCAACCTTCCCAATCGTTTTCGCTCATGCCGTCTTCGATGGAGTCGATAGGATATTTGCTTACCAATTCGGCCAAATATTCCACTTGTTGTGCCGAATTGCGTTTAGCTCCGGTTGCACCTTCAAATTTGGTATAATCGTAAATGCCGTCTTTGTAAAATTCGGAAGAAGCGCAGTCCAAACCGATGGTTACGTCTTTTCCCGGTTCAAAACCGGCATTTTTGATAGCCAAAAGGATAGATTCCAAAGCTTCGGCTGTGCCACCGCTCAAGTTGGGAGCAAATCCGCCTTCGTCGCCTACTGCCGTACTCAGACCTTTGTCGTGCAATACTTTTTTCAATGCATGGAAAACTTCAGCGCCGTAACGCAAGCCTTCTTTGAAGCTCGGAGCGCC
>JAITXK010000115.1 GCA_031284765.1 Candidatus Symbiothrix sp. | reverse complement strand
AATCGACAAGTCTGTCATGGAAACCGTAAACGCTTTTTCCAATGAACCCAATTTGGGTGGAGGTTATTTGCTGTTGGGTGTAGAAAAGGACGAGAATGTCGAAGTACCGCAATATATCGTTACCGGAATAAGTGACCCCGATAAGTTGCAATTAGACTTGAGTTCACAATGCGCTGATTCTTTTAATCTAACCATCCGACCTGATATTACAGTTGAAACGATAGATGGCAAAAATGTTGTGCTGGTATTTGTTCCGGAATTACCGGCTTCGCAAAAACCGATTTATTTCAAAAATCAAGGTTTGCCGCGTGGCGCATTCAGAAGAATCGGTTCCAGCGACCAACGTTGTACCGATGATGATTTATTTATCTTTTACCATCAGGAAGACGAATTAGATAGCAGTATTATCAAAGATTCCGATGCTCCCCATGGTTCGGGTGGATTATATCCGGGTGCCGGGCAATACGTGGATTGAATTAGTGCAAAAAAACGAATGGTTCATTAAGATGCGGTGGCAGACACGATCCCCCTTGTACTACCCATCATTTGCCGCTATTTTTCTTTAAAATACAAAAGGGTAAGCTTACTACATCGCGCCGCTACAACCAACTACCCTTGCTGCCGTCAGGCCCTGGGGGATTCGAAGGGAGCTGACCGTATAGGACTTACCCTGCTGCAAAAGTAGTGCTTTTCCGCCGATTATGAATTATGAATCATGCGTTTTTTTGCGCATAACTCATAATTCATTGATTGTCAAAAAAATATTTTTCCCAATTCGGCTACTTCGGGTCTAAGGCCTGCTCTATTTTTGCCTGCAAATCAATAAAGTGACTTCTTTTGAGTCCCGTTGAAGATGCTGTCGCCCGTTTGAGGTCTTGAAGCAAATCTATTAATTGCGTGCGTGCAATCGCAATGGCATCGGTGGCTGGCGACAGTCCTCCATTTTTGATTTGAACGATATTAATCAAGGCATTGACATAGTTTTTCTGCAAATTGCGACGATAAATATCCGGCGTTTTCCCGCCGTTGAGTTCCGACCATACACCTTTTTTCAACTCTTTGAAGAAATTGTCGGTGGTATAAGCCTCTTTCCCATTGTAGGTTTCGTTGCGTAACATCTTTTCGAGGGTGTAACTGCTTATCAACCGGTCCAATACGCCTTTTTGTATATTTCCGATAACGGATATGGGTTCTACGGCGGCTTTCTCGATTAATTGTTTATCTATCAACCATTCGGGAGTGGTAAATACTTGTGCGTTCAGGAACGATACCGCTTCTTTTTGTTTTTGAGCAGGGACAAATTCCCGGGTTTTTCCGCTTTGTTCGACTGTCAACGGAGTGGTATAGATGCCGGCCACATTCTTCGCCACATGGTTGGCATAAAGTTCAAATTGGCGGGCAACTTTATCGTAGAGTTTATATGCGTTTTCATACGACTTATCAGGTTCGCGTGTCCATGTCAGGATTTGGGGAATAATCCGTTGCAGGTTTTTAATCCCGTATTGGCCCGCCAATATAGCATTGTCGCCCAAGTCTTCATTCTGATTGCGCGGGTCGTTGGAATCGGTTTCCGTTCCGAATGTATAGCGGATGTCTGATTGCAATTTTTCCCGGATGGTTTTGTTCTGGTAAGCAGCTTCCGCTTCAGGCGTTTCAAACTCAGGCAAATAACGGTAACCCCATTCGATAGCCCATTCGTCATAGATGCCGACGCGGGGAAAGATGCCTGCACTACTGATATGGTCTTCGGGTTGGGCAACATAATTGAAACGCGCGTAATCCATGATGGAAGGCGTATGTCCATTGGCTTCCACCCAAGCTTTATCCCGCAGTTTTTCAACGGGAACGGTGGCCGACGAACCAAAATTGTGCCGCAAACCCAAGGTATGCCCCACTTCATGCGAAGATACAAAACGGACAAGTGACCCCATCAGTTCATCACTGAAATGCGCGGTTTGCGCTTGCGGGTCGAGAGGCCCTGCCTGTACCTGATACCAATTGTGAAGCAACAACATCACATTATGATACCAATTGATATGTGTTTCCAATATTTCACCGCTTCGGGGGTCGTGCACATGCGGACCGCTGGCGTTTGGAATATCCGATGCTTTATACACCAAAACGGAATGACGGGCATCTTCCAAACTCCAAGTGGAGTCGTTTGGAGCTTCCATGCCGATAATTGCATTTTTGAATCCCGCTTTTTCAAACGCTTTTTGCCAATCGTTGATTCCCGCAGTGAGATAGGGCGTCCATTTTTTCGGTGTCGCCGGGTCGATATAAATGATGATCGGCTTTTGCGGTTCAACTAATTCGCCTGCGTGGTATTTTTCCAGGTCTTCGGGCTTGGGTTCGAGTCGCCAGCGGGTTATTTTCGCTTTATAATCAATCCCTTGCGGATTGGAATCGAAATCGGTATAACCTATGGCAAAATAACCCACCCGCGGGTCGAAGAATCGCGAGTTCATGGGTTCTTTCGGAAGCAGGACAATCGAACTGTTGAGTTCGTAAGTCAGCGACTCGGGGATAAAATTCGATGAAACAGCCGGCGAGGCATTGGCAGGAGGCGCTTGTGCAAATGTTTTGACGGTGCGTATCTCAATATTGAGTGGAAACGCTTTCACGGTATCAATATATCCCCGGTCGCCAAAATAATTGCCGATGCCTCTGCCCTTTTTCACACCCGCATCGAAGGCTATAATGGGATTATCCGAATTGATAAAACCGGTTACATCAATCACCGCATAACGCGATTTTGCTACTGTATCTTCCGCAAAAGTCTGAATGGGAAACGAGGCTACAATCGGCTGAATATTGGAATTCTGCACCAAAACATACAAATTAGCCGTATCGTTCGCCTGCTCGATATACGAAATTTTCCGAAGGAAAACTTTATTGTCCGCTCCTTTTTCAAAACGGATGACATTTTCGGCAATCTCGTCGCCCGGATAACCGCTCATTGATTTATTACGGGTTACGGGCGATTTGGATATCCGGTTAACAATCAACAAATCCCGCCCCAACACAGAATCGGGCAATTCAAAATAATATTTTTCCTTTACTTTATGGACTTTGAAAAAACCGCTGCTGGTAACGGCCGTTTTCGGAATAATTTCCCGATACGGTTTGAGTTCCGACGACGAAGCAGGGGCCTTGGGAGGCGCAACAACCGCTTCCTTTTTGTCCGGCTTTTTCTTCTTAAAAATATTTCTTCCAATACTTGCAGGAGTATTTCCTGACAAAAACCCTACACACAAACAGAGAGTAATGAACCACTTTTTTTTCATTTGATTTATATTTTAATTGAACGTTTTCCTGCCCAATAAACCCCGGCCAACACCATGACCGCTCCCAACAAAGCCATCGGAGTAATGGTTTCCTGAATGACTATGGCTGAAGTGATCAGCGCAACGATGGGATTAAAATAGATATAATTCGATGTCCGTACCGCGCCCAAATAGTAAATCGTCCGATTCCAAAGCGCATAACAGAGCATGGATGCCAACAAGCCCAAGAACAGCAAATTGCCGATTACCTCCGGTTGAAACAAGACGTCCGTATCGGTTTCAAGAGGCGCAAAATACAGCGATGGCAAAATGCTAAGCAATCCGTAAAAAAAGGTTTTACGGGTAATGAAGAGGGTGGAATACCGGTTGTCCAAGCGTTTGAGAACAATGGTATAAATCGCCCAAAGCAAGGCGGCGGAAATACTGAGTAAATCGCCCAAAGGATTGGTTTTCAGTATCACATGTCCGTTGAAAATCACAAAGGCAACCCCCAACAAAGCCAATAACGAACCGTAAACCACGGGTTTACGCAAGCGTTCGCCCCGGACAAACCAATGGGATAAAAAAGCGGTCAACAAAGGCGCTGTACAAACAATCAAGGCTACATTTGATATCACAGTGTATTCCAAAGCCGTATTTTCGGTTAAATAATACCAAGAGCCGCCCGTCAGACCTAAACACAAAAACAAGGCTTCATCTTTTATGTTGCCCGCCCAGAGGCGTTTGGGAGAAAAAAAGAAGATGACTGTATAGGCTATCAGAAAGCGATAGAAAAAAATAGCCGTGGGCGTCAATCCATGATTCAACAAGATTTTTGTTGAAACAAAGGTTGTTCCCCATATTATAACGCAAAAAATTGCTACGAGATGATACATCCATGGCTTCCCCGCAGGCAAGCGCTTTGTTTCTATTTCCATTCAATAGTATCTTGGGGGCAAAGTTAATCAATTCATTCGCTTAAATCAATACAGAGCCGTATTTTTATGGATTGACGTTCTTGACTGATAATTTTCTGTTTGAAATTTGTCACAAACGAGAATTTTTGGTTAAATTTTCACCGCTGATGATGATGAGATGCACGAATCAGAGAACATAGATGAAATTTATGCACTATGGAGTGAATTTTATCAGCCCATTACTGGTAGTTTACTATGTTTTGCCCCTTGGGATAGTGGTACCCATACGTGGGCAGCAGCTACCGCTACCACTCCTCCCGGTCCTTGTAAAGAACTCGCTAATGCAACCGGTCAAGCATGGCGTATTCCTAATATTGCCGAATTGTGTTATCTATACATGTCTAAAAACTACAATGAACGAAAGGTGCTTGGTATGGGTGTGGATAGTTACAACCGCGAAAACTACATGACTATTACTACAAGGAATAGTACTTATACATGGGCATGGATGTACGATTATCTGCCAACCTACATGCTTAAGTCTACCTCAATCACTCTCCGCTGTGTCAAAAGTATAAAAGAAGGCGACGACGAAGTCGAAGAATAATAATTTATCCTGACATCATGCCAAATTCAATTTATAAAAAAGATTTTGGACGTGCTCAAAAAGATCTATACTAATTGCTTGCGGGCGGGACACCGGGCAAACTTTGGTACAAGTGCTACATGGATTGCAATTTTCACAACTTCCAAGTTCGCACGTCAGTGTGTAGAGACGCGGCATGCCACGTCTGTACTTGATTTTTAGTAAATGAGATTGTCTTGAAACGGTTTTTCAAATTGTGTCCGTATTATTTTAGTATTGGTTATCAATGACAATTTCATGAATAAAAAATCAACTTTTTGCCCCACCATATTCATGTTAAAAATCAAAAATCAAGCCTTGAAACTTCATTGAAAATAACAGGGATAAAAATGCTTTTACATTTTTGACAATTTGGATTTTTTTCGTGTCAAAGCTGTTTATTTATCAGAAAATCAATGACTAAGCCAAAATGCTACACAAATATTTGGCACTATAATTGCTATTTGACAGCTGTAATTATAAAATTGTGCTTTATGAAAATGAAAAGTATTTTTGGAATTTTGTTCGTCTCTGTTACTTTGTTTACCATGCAAGCCCAAGTTGTTATTGGTAAAGATGTGGATCCGGAAAGTTGGGCGGTATTGGAAGTAGCTTCTGATGTGCAAATTGGTGGGATACGCTATCCGCAATTATCCGATACTCAAAAAAGCAGTTTGACCGGCACATTGCCGACCGGGATTTCCAATTCGTTAGCCGAGGGCTTGATGATTTTCAATACCAACGGATCCGGTAGCGGAAATATGGAATATTGGACGGGATTGGAATGGAAATCGCTTACGGCATTCTCTGAAGAAAGCAATCCAGCGGGAAGTTTGGTGGGAACGATTGCCGGTAGCGCGACCATTGCGCCGAACAATGTAAGCAGTCCGGTTACAACGTATAGGGTAAATTTCTCAGGTGTAGTCATGAGTAACATTAAAGACCTGCGTATTGGTAAAGTAGCCGATATCCATAATGTGGTGGAAAAAGTTGAGTTTGCTGCGGGTGGAACCCTGATAGCCGCTCCAACATCGACCTCCAATTCGATAAAAATCACTTTCTATCCCAAAGCCGCTGCATTGGCGGCAGAAAAAGAACTCCGCTTCACTCTCTATGTTACCTATTTGAAGAACGGCATTTCTGAACAAGCTGAATTGCCGGTAACGGTAAAATAAGAATCAACACTAAACAATAAATAAATGATGATTAAAAGATTATTTTTTAGCTTTTTACTCTTGGTGTTTGTCTGTTCTACGGGGCAAGCACAAGTGGTTATTGGCGACTTGAAAGATCCGGAAACCTTCTCCATCCTGGAATTGGTTTCCCCTGCCGGTGGAATGGGAACCGGCTTGGTGCATCCTAAAATGACAACCATTCAAAGAACAACATTGACGGCCCATTTGAGTTCTACAGAAGAAGCCGCTGCCCTTGGTTTGACGATTTACAACACCGATACCGGCAACCTTGAGTTTTATCAAGGCAAAGGCGTTTGGTTGCCTTTGGGCAATAAAGCGATGATTCCCTCAGAAATAGCCATCGATGCTAATGTAAGCATTCGTGCCTACGATCCGCAAATGGATGGCTCGCTTTCCGATGGCACGCCCGGCAAACAAAGATATGACATCGCTCAAACCGATGGCGATCCGGGCGGCAACTGTGGCGTGATTGGCGCCGGCCGGGCAAGCGATTTCGGTAATTTTTCCGGCAACGATTTGAAGAAATACTATGTTGTGGAATTTCCCAATGCCACCGATTATTCCCATTTAAGAGTAGCCAAAGGGCAATATATGGTCGATGTAGTGACAAAAATAGAAGGCGAAAAGGAAAACACCCTGTCCACCCAAGAATTGATTTCCGTAACGTTCAATGCGAACCTGAAAGACATAGCCAAAGGCACCACCGAATTTTCGGCTCTGAAAACCACTATCTACGCCATCTTTGTTAATAAGGATGGCGATTTTCGTAGGGCGGAATACGAGATTTCCGTGATGGACTGCCTGGGCTGCGGCGTCCACCTGACAAACCAATGGTTGCCGGTAGGCTGCTATAATCTGGGAGTTATTCCCGGAACTATTGCGCCGGATGATCCGGACAGCGGCAATGGCAGCGCCCTCTACCAATGGGGACGGATAAGTGATGGTCACGAAACAGCGACTAAGACCTATCAACCTTTCGTGGCTTTGGGTGAAATCACATTCCCCACCGCACCTTTGGATAGCTTAACGGTTCATGGACAACCTTCGGGTCAACGTGCAGGACAGCTCATTCTATCTTCTGCCGAATCGGTACAATACTTTGGCGCCGATTGGAGTACCCAACATCATTCGGCATTGTGGGGCGATGGATCGCAAAATTTGCATGCCGGCAAATCCGTGAATGATCCGTGTCCCCTTGGCTTTAAGATACCTGCGTTGCAGGAAATGGAGCAGATTGCATTGCAAATGGAACTCAATCCGGCTAAAACCGGCTGGGTAAACAAAAACGCGGGAGACCGCTTGTTTATTCCTTTTACTTCTTATATCTCCCAGAACGGCATCGTGAATGAACAATCGCAAGACAATAGTTTCTATTGGACGGCAACGAACGATGCGAGCGCCACCCATAACGATGCTGCCCGGATATTTGCATATTCCAAGCAATCTTCAAATACGGCTGCCGGATCCATAGCGAAAGCCTGTGCCATACCGGTGAGATGTATCGGCGAATTAACGATTAACAAGTAATAATAATGAAAAGAATAGTATTGATAACAGGACTATTGCTGGTGATAACATTCACCGGCCAAAGTCAAGTGAAAATAGGGAATGCCAGCGGTAATGTTGACCCATATCCCTTCTCCTTATTGGAATTAGACGCTACCGACCGTGGCGTACGTCTGCCACAGGTAACTGCTACTCAGGCAACGGCATTGGAAACGTATCTGACCGATAGCCAAACGCCGCCGGCAGAAAAAGATCGCGCTGTTGGTCTGCTGGTATATAATTTAGATACCAAGAAGTTATTGCTTTGGGATATCAATGGCTCGTGGCAAAACCTCTCCGATCGGGCGGCGTGTGTGAATGTCTCTTCGATTAGCATTAGCGGCGCCACTACCTATACCGAATACGGTAGCGATCTCGTACTGACGGCGACAAGTGATGCCCCCGCCGCTTCCGAACCGTTCTATACTTGGTATAAAGATACCGAACCCATCGCCACAGGCAAAACATTTACCATACAGCGCAACGACCTCACACCAAGATGGTCAGGCAAGTACTCGGTAGAGGTTTTGACTTGCGTATCGGGCGCCTTGGCGACCTTGAAATCGGCAGAGGTGGAGGTGAACATCCAGAAGCAGGCAACACTTTCGGTGACCACAGTGACTCAAACCCTGGCTGTCAACAACCCGTTGCAGACCGCTACTTTCGAGGTCACGGCTCCCAATGTACCGAAACTGTTTGTGGTGAGCGATGCCGACCGGATATTTAATAAGGTAGAGAGTGTGGTTTCATCCAGCCCCAACAAGCATATCGTTACTATTTCCGTAAAGCCTTCCATGATTACGAACAGCAATCGTATCATCCAATTCCGGTTTTACGATACCGATAACGGCAATCCATCGGAACTATGTACCATCACCCAGCCGGCTACAGCCGACATTGTGGATTTAGGCAGCTATTTTCTTTATAACTACAACATGACCAAGCCTTTTGATGAAGCCGTGAACTTCTGCCGCAGCCTGGTATGGAATGGTAAACGCGCCTCTTTGCCTACCATGGAACTGAAAAAAAGCAACCCGTCGTTGTTGCTCACGTTATTGGATGTGGTTGACACGAACTATTGGGTAATTGATAAAAGCTATTCCGTGCCTGCATGGGCCAGGCGGAATGCGAGTAATGGGATTGAAACCAATCCGTCAGTGCCGGCAAACAACGAATTATATGCGCTGCGCTGTATTATGCCTAAATAATGCAACATAAAATCCTGATTCATTAATAATTTAATTTTTAAGCAATGAAACACGTTTTTTTTCATACACTATTCTTCTTGCTCTTCCTTTTTGGGAGTGCAGCGATCAATGAAGCGTTTGCGCAATATATGCTCAACAAGAATTTTACGCATACGGTCTATTTCAATTCGGATGATTATTGGACACCCGCCAATCAAACACCGCAAGTTAAGCGCTTTGATTGGGGTCAACTGATTGCCGGCTATCCGGCGGGCAGTAGCCAATCTACTACCCGGATTACGCTGAACAATACCGACCTCTCCATTGGAACATTGACTGTTGATGGGAATGATATTGTATTTACTCCGGAAATCAGTCCCATTATAACCGGCTCGGGAACGGTAGCCTATAGAGTAGAAACAACTGCCGGCGAAAGTGTTACCACCGGCAAATTTACCATTCACCTGCTTGACCAAGCGACAGACCCGGGTATGATTGATTCGAGAGCGGATGCCAGCAGCTGTGCTGAAGGCATGGGTCCTATCACCTTCACTTCTGCTACCCGGTTTGATGGGGTTCATAAAGCCAACTCCTCCTTGGGAATGAACGAATACTCTCTCAATGGCTTTACCACTCCCATTATAGCCGACCTGAATGGCGATGGTATTCCCGAAATACTTGGGCAGGCTTCTCATGTGGCAGATACCTATATGCAGTTTGCAGGTCTTATGATTTATGACAGTAGCGGCAATAGAATTTGTCGCTTGAATTTTACCTATCTGGATTCCAAGAATGTTGAACAAATAGTCCCTTTTGGCAACTATTTTTATCAGGAGGCTGGAATTTACCATTGTGCCCCGTCGGCAATGTCTGTTGCCGATATTGATCATGATGGAATCATTGAATTGTTCGTTGCTTTTCCTAATACCGGAGGGGGGAGTTCCAACTTAAGTAGCCGTATTGCATTGTATAAAATAATACCCGATGGCGCTACTTACAAATTGAAGTTTATAGCCAAGACGGCAGAGCTGTATGGTCCCGGTCCATGGCAAAAGCCGATTCTAACCATCGTGGATATCAACGGAGATGGAAATCCCGAAGTGGTGGCATACGATAAGATTTATGATGCAAAGACCTTGAATCTGGTGTTGGAATTGGAAAACAATCCGGCCATAGCACTCAACAAACGACTGACTTTGAATGCACTGCCGGGTACATTGGAAAGACCTTATGTAGGAGCAGCACCCAATTGTATCAATTATGATGGCTATGTGGGCTTCAATCAGGTGTATGATTTGGATCTCGACGGAGTTTATGATGTGATTGCGGGCGGCAAAGCCTATCTGATGAACAAGGATTTAAGCTTGAAGGCGGTGATTCAGGCAACCGACTTATCCGGATGCATCATGCCCGACGGTCGCACCGGTGTTGCCGATATTGACGGCGATGGCTTTCCGGATGTAGTGGCAGCCTATAAAACAGACCAAACCAACCTTCGCATAGCGGTCTGGACTTTAGAAAACCGAACGACCAATCCTACACCCAAACTGCTGGCACAACGTGACTTTGTAACAGATAATTCTGCCGGAACAGGATCATTTTCCAATGTCTTCATCGGCGACATTGACGGTAAAGTACAAAACGGTAAATTGCTTCCTGAAATTTCCGTCTTGCGGGGAGGCGTCGCTTTCTCCTCGCACAAGGGAAAAGAACTGTCGCTGATTCATCCCCTGATCAGAGATATTGCCCAGACGCCGATAGATAACTTGACGCCGCAGTTGGCCAACACAGCGACCATAAATGTGCTGACCAGTTTTACATACGACTTGGATGGATCGGATTCCCAAAAAGATGAGCGCTTGAAATTATCTTTCGTATTGCAACACACCGATACGTCCATCAATACCGGCTTTACCCTCTTTGACTTTGACAACGATGGCGTAGCGGAAATCTGCTATCGCGATATGCAGTCGATGCGTATCATTAAACCCTTGCGACCCTTTATTCCAATAGACACCAACTCGGAGGCTTTTAAGACCTGTGTGCTGGTTAATGCAACAAATGTAAAATCCTATACCGGTTTTGAAAATCCGGTAATTGCCGATATCGACAACGATGGATCAGCCGAAATAGTGGTGGTGGGTGGCAATAGTTCGTATGAGTTTTTTGGATTCATGTATGCCTTTGGTAACGGGTCAGGTGATAAATATGCACCCACACGCAAGCTATGGAATCAATACCACTACGATCCGTTTATGATTAACGATGACTTGACCGTTCCCTCCGGACCCGCGCCCAACCGGTTGGACCCCAAATATCAATACACCCGCTTGATTCGTAACAACGATATGACCGTTAATTGGGACAAGAGTCTGGTCAACTATAATCCATACAACAATACCATGACTCAGGTACCTATCAATCATAGCTATCGCATGACCGATAACAACAAAGTTGTACACAAAGTGGTAGAGCCTTTGTCATACGTCCCTGATGCCTATCTGGTAACCTCCGGAAACGAGAAACCCAACTTGTCAACCTCCGGTGTACTCACTTTTTGTGTCGGTAACAGTGTTGATGCCACGGCAGCCGTAGCTGTCAACCTGCCATTCAGAATTTACCGGACAGCGGTATCGGGAAGCAATATTGTCGTCTCCGGAATGATCGGAGACTATGGCGTTGATACCGCCATTCAAGCCGGAACCACGGACACGGTAACTGTCCCGGGCTTGAATATTGGCGATATTTATATCATTCGCATCGGCGACAGCAGTACGTCAACGAAGTGGGAGTTCGGAACCAACTCACCTACCGCCGTGCAGGACGACGTAGCCCACACCGGTAAAGTACCCCGCGCCAGCAGAGACTGTGACTGGAGCAATCAAATGGGTATGGCCGCCGCCTTCTACCTCAACACCGACGGAGTGGTTGTACAAGCATACGGAACGGTAGTTATCGACATTCTGGCCAACGACATCCTCCCAACGGATGGAACGCTCACCAGGCCACTTGCCGCCAATAACATGATTACCGAAGGGCCTACACATGGCAAGATTACCATTGCAGCCGATAGTAAAATTACATACACCAATCAGTCGCAGGATAACTTGATCGATGGATTCGATTCATTCAAATACAAGGTGACTTACAGAAACACATCCGGACAAACCGTTGAGAAGGAAGCGACCGTCTATATCTATGTACTGCAAAGTACCGACGATAAGTTTGTCAACTGTGGTAACTCCAGCTATACCATCCGTTTGCAGGAATTGCCGGCCGGAAATGTAAGCTTTTTCTGGTATGATGATGCAAATATTTCATTGCCCGGCGGCAATCCTGCATCCGTTTTTGATGCCGGCGCCATTACCGATAGCAAAACCTACTTGATACGCCCCGTATTCAGCCAGCTGCCCTATTCGGAAGTAAACTTCGAGAAAGGACAACTCACTGTTTATGCCTTGCCCGATAATCCGGCCGTTTACCCTGTGATGGAATGGACCGGCGCCGAGGGTACAACCAATTGGTTTGAACCGCGCAATTGGAAGTATCAGGGAGGAGGCGTCGCCGATTATGCGCCCGTATTAACCTGCCTGGATGTACTTATTCCAGCCGGAATTAGCACCCCTAACCATTATCCAACCTTGACCAAACCGGTGGAGATTCAGAATATTACCTTGGGCGATCACGCCATGCTGGGTAATCTCCATTTCCTGAACTACGCCAACGCTAAAGTAGAAATAAAGTTCACGGACAGCGAGCGAAACAGGGGAGTATTGTATTCGGCTCCCTTCGATTTCGTACATTCGGGTGACTTTATGTTGCGCGGAGTAGATGGCTATCCGGTGAAGCAAGCGGTTTATATGTCGTTATTCCAAACGGAAAATCCTGATAATCCTTTGGAACCGGCGCTTGCCGGTTCGTTTAGCTCTTATTTTGCGGAAACGAATCAAGCATTACCGTTAGGACAGGGCTTCCTGTTGTATCTTGACAAACAAAAAGACAGTACAACACCTTTTGTATTTCCTTCGTCGATGTACGACTACGAGTATTATTATGCGAGCGACTTCAATGCCGGGTATGCGTCCTTGCCCTTGCCCAAGCTATCCTCATCCTTGTGGTCGGGAGTGGGAGCCGCGCCCGTTAAAGACCTCTTTATCGCGCTCAAGCCATGGGCTGACAAAACCGCTGCTCGTGGCAATGGCGAGTTTACGATAGATGCATCGGGAAATTTGACGAACTCTGATTTGCTGTTGGTAGTCAATCCGTTTAGTTCTTATCTCAATGTGAAAGCTTTCTTGGATGCGAATGCTGGCGTATTGGATCCCAGCGTGTATTATGTGCTAAACAACACCAATAAAAACGATGGGGTGATTTTCCAAAACAGCAAGCATCGCTGGGAAGTGAATACAAATCCGGTACTAAGCACGGTTACCGGAAATGAATATATTGCGCCGTATGAAGCTTTCTTTGTTTTGAAAAAGAATAGTTTAATCACACCTCTGCAACTACTCTATCAGCCACAAACGATGACAACGACTGTGAAGAATTGAATTATGTATGTGTCAACGGTTGATAAAAGCGCCTGAAAGGGCGCTTTTTTTGTTTCTTTGGTTTAAACCAAAATGGAAATGTCTTAAACCGAACCCTTATAATGCCTGCAAAATATCCTCCTTCAAATCCGAAACATCCTCCAATCCCACCGATAAGCGCAGCATATCGCCCGGCACTTCCACCATCTTTTTATATTCGGGACTTAAGGTCCCGTAAATAGTGGACAAAGGATGAATAATCAACGATTTATTGTCAAATAAATTGGTAGCGCGGCGAATGACTTTCAACCGGTTCAGGAAAGTGTAGCACGCCGCCTG
>JAITXK010000069.1 GCA_031284765.1 Candidatus Symbiothrix sp. | reverse complement strand
TTAAAAAGAATTATCAGGCAGGCCGTTTGCAGTTTTCTACTGATATAACAGATTGTTTGGATGAGGTAGAAGTGATCTTCAGTGCGGTAGGAACTCCTCCCGATGAAGATGGCAGCGCCGATTTGCGTTATGTATTGGAAGTAGCGCGGACTATAGGAAAAAATATTAATCATTATGTTCTGGTAGTTACCAAAAGTACGGTTCCGGTAGGAACAGCACAAAAAGTAAAAGCAGCTATTCAGGAAGAATTGGATATACGGGGCGTAGCTATTCCTTTTGATGTGGCTTCCAATCCCGAGTTTTTGAAAGAAGGAACGGCTGTCAAAGATTTTATGAGTCCCGACCGAGTAGTGGTAGGTGTAGAGAGTGAACGAGCCAAAGATTTGATGGATAAACTGTACAAGCCTTTTACCTTGAATCACTACCGGATGATTTATACCGATATTCCATCGGCAGAGATGATCAAATATGCGGCTAATGCCATGCTGGCTACCCGTATTTCCTTTATGAATGATATTGCCAATCTGTGTGATTTGGTGGGAGCCGATATCAATATGGTGCGGTTGGGAATCGGTTCGGATTCTCGCATTGGCAGCAAATTCTTGTACCCCGGTTGCGGTTATGGCGGTTCGTGTTTTCCGAAAGACGTGAAAGCGTTAATCAAAGCAGCTGCAAAACAAGGTTATGCGATGCAGGTTTTGCAAGCAGTGGAAGCGGTCAATGAAAAACAAAAAACGATCTTGTTCAAAAAATTAGTCAAAATTTTTCAAGAGCAGAATGAATCGCTGCAAGGCAAGAGCATTGCTTTGTGGGGCTTGGCTTTCAAACCGGAAACAGACGATATGCGGGAAGCGCCGGCTTTGGTGCTCATCGACCTCTTGTTGAAAGCCGGATGTATAGTCAAAGTGTATGATCCTGTGGCAATGGATGAGTGCAAACGCCGCGTAGGCGATTCGGTCAGTTATGCTTCGGATATGTACGATGCCGTTTTCAATGCCGACGCCTTATTGTTGCTGACCGAATGGAAACAATTCCGCTTGCCGTCATGGAATGTGGTGAAAAAAGCAATGAATCGTCCCATTCTGTTGGATGGCAGAAACATATACGATAAAAAGGAGATGAAAGAATATGGTTTTATATATCAATCTATTTAATAGAAAGGCTTGATCGAAATATGTCGGAAGCGGAGGATAATACCCTTCATTGGTATGCTGCCCGTGTAAAATATAGGACAGAGGAGAAGATAAAGATCTTTTTACAGCAGAGAGACCATGAAATCAAGTGTTTTATTCCGTTTAAAAAAGTGCTTATAGAACGATTAGGCAAACGGATATACAAAGAAAAACCGGTTATACCATGTTTGGTATTTGTTTATGCAGATTATCATACCGCTCTTTCATTGCCGACAGAAATAGGCCTCAGTATGACTTATATTCGAAATTTGGATACGAAACAAATTCAACGAATTCCGGATAAACAGATGCAGGATTTTATGTTTGTATTGGATTTATCGGAAAAAGGTTCGTTTATGTTGACCGACAATTTGAAAAAAGGGGATAGAGTGCGAGTAATAAAAGGAGTATTTTCAGGTGTGGAAGGCGAGTTGGTACGGATCAAAGGGCATAAGCGCGTGGTTATTAAATTAGAAGGCGTATGTTCATTGGCAACTACTTATATTCCAATGGAATTTTTGGAACGAATAGGATAAAAGAGAAATTAATATTCAGAAATGGAAAAGCAGGCTAAAATTTACGTGGCCGGTCACAATGGATTAGTAGGTTCGGCTATCGTAAAAAATTTGTATACAAGACAATATAATAATTTATTGCTAAAGAGCCATAAAGAATTGGATCTGATTGATCAAAAATCGGTTTTTCATTTTTTTGAAATGGAAAAACCCGAATATGTTTTTCTCGCTGCCGCTAAAGTCGGTGGGATTGTAGCCAATAATATGTATCGCGGACAATTCATCTACGAAAATCTGCAAATACAAAATAATGTCATTCATGCCGCATACAAAAACGGTGTAAAAAAATTATTGTTTTTAGGTTCTACCTGCATTTATCCGCGGGAGGCGCCGCAACCCATGCCGGAAGATTGTTTGCTGACTTCGCCATTGGAATATACGAATGAGCCGTATGCCTTGTCTAAAATTGCCGGTATCAAAATGTGCGAAAGTTACAATCTGCAATACGGTACGAATTATATTGCGGTCATGCCGACCAATTTATACGGCCCGAACGATAATTTCGATTTGGAAAAATCGCATGTTTTACCCGCTTTGTTGCGAAAAGTGCACTTGGCGAAAAACCTTATGGAAAACAATTGGCCTGCAATTTGCAGTGACTTGAACAACCTTCCTATAGAAGATGTTTCCGGAAAAGATTCTCAAGAAGTCATCATCGAAAAATTGCAGAAGTATGGCATTCAAAAGGATAGTGTAGAAATCTGGGGGACAGGAAATCCCTTGCGTGAATTTCTTTGGAGTGAAGAAATGGCCGATGCTTGTGTTTATATTATGGAAAATGTGGATTTTCAGGATTTGAAACCTTTAAACAACGAAATCCGGAATACGCATATCAATATCGGAACAGGAAAAGAAGTTACCATCCGTCAATTGGCGGAAATGATTGCTCAAACCGTTGAGTATAAAGGTAAATTCAATTTTAACGCCGATAAACCCAATGGTACGATGCGTAAATTGACTGATCCTTCCAAGTTGCATCAGTTGGGTTGGCATCATCAAATAGAGATTGAACAAGGAGTTAAAATGTTATACCAATGGTATTTAAATAATTGAAATTTAGAACATCACACGTATGGGAAAGACAGCATTAATCACCGGCATTACCGGACAAGACGGAGCATATTTATCGGAATTTTTAATTAAAAAAGGATATACGGTACATGGTATCAAACGGCGGGCCTCGTTGTTCAACACCGATCGCATCGACCACTTGTATCAAGACCCGCATTTGGATGATCGTAACTTGATTTTGCATTACGGCGATATGACCGATTCGATGAATTTGACACGTATCGTCAGTGAAGTTCAACCGGATGAAATCTATAATTTGGCTGCTCAAAGCCATGTAAAAGTCAGTTTCGACACCCCCGAATATACGGCGAATGTGGATGGTTTGGGAACGTTGCGCATTTTGGAGTCTGTCCGCTTATTGGGCTTGGCATCGAAAACCCGCATCTATCAGGCTTCTACGTCCGAATTATACGGCTTGGTACAGGAAATTCCGCAAAAGGAAACTACGCCGTTTTATCCCCGCAGTCCTTATGCCGTGGCAAAAATGTATGCCTATTGGATTACGGTTAATTACCGTGAAGCATATAATATGTTTGCCTGCAACGGTATTTTGTTCAATCATGAATCCCCGCTTCGCGGCGAAACGTTTGTGACTCGGAAAGTTACCCGTGCCTTGTCGCGCATCGCATTGGGTATTCAGTCGGATGTGTATATGGGCAATCTTTCCAGCAAACGGGATTGGGGACATGCCAAAGATTACATCAAAGCCATGTATCTGATTTTGCAACAGGATAAACCGGACGATTACGTTATCGCTACCGGAGTGACGACTACTATCCGCGATTTTATATCCCAAGCATTCAACGAAATCGGCATACGGATCGAATTTAAAGGTGAAGGATCGAACGAAACCGGTGAAATTGCCGCTATCAATACCCCTGTATTTGTGGAAAAAATAGGAGAATCGTATTTAGCGCCTATTCAAAAACGAATCGGAGAAAAAGTAGTAAAAGTTGATCCGGAATATTTCCGTCCTACCGAAGTTGAATTGCTGATCGGCGATGCCACCAAGTCCCGTACCCAATTGGGTTGGGAACCCAAATACAATTTGGATATGTTAATCGAAGACATGATGGCAAATGATGTGAAAAACATGAAAAAAGAAGCCTATCTCAGAGACGGTGGATACCGTATTTTGAACTATTTTGAATGACATGAAGAATAAATTGAAACGGCTACTTGCTAATATATTATCTAAAATTGCTAACATACCCTATCTGCCGAGATGGATTGTGTTTTGCATTGATATATTGATAGTTTTTGTTTCTTTTACTATTTCTTATTTTATTTGTTTTGATTTAATTAAGGCTCCGATGTTGTTGTCCTCGTATTTAATCAAAATGGGGGTGTCTGTGTTTGTATCCGGATTCTTTATTCTGCTTTTCAAAATTCATACCGATGTGATTCGTTATGTTGGATTCCGTGATATTTTGAACATATTTGTTTC
>JAITXK010000040.1 GCA_031284765.1 Candidatus Symbiothrix sp. | reverse complement strand
TTCTATTTTAAAAAATCTTTACGCTGAACATCCGGGTGTAAAAGCGATTTTTTCGCTCATCAAAGACACTCCAAACATCTATCTGAAAGGATTGGCCGGTTCGGCGGCGAGTATGGTTTGCGCTTCGGTTTTTTCCAAATCGGAGGGGAAAACGATGCTTTGCGTTTTAAATGACCTGGAAGAAGCTGGATATTTTTATCACGATTGTTGTCAGATTCTCTCGCTTGCCGGACATTCCACGCCGGATTCGGAGCAAGTGTTGTTCTTTCCCTCACAATTCAAACGGAACATTCGCTACGGACAAAAAGACAGCGCCAACGAAATCCTGCGCACGGAAGTCTTGAGCCGGTTGAATAATCATCCGGAACCCTGCATCATCATCACTTATCCCGAAGCGTTGGCCGAACAGGTGATTTCGGGTACTGAGTTGAAAAATAATACCTTATCTATTGGAATAAACGAAAAAATAGACAGTCTGTTCGTGGCCGATGTCTTGGACTCTTACGGATTTGAGCGCGTCGATTATGTCTATGAACCCGGGCAATATGCCGTCCGCGGATCAATTATTGATGTGTTTTCCTTTTCCAACGAATATCCTTACCGGGTCGATTTTTTCGGCGATGAAGTGGAAAGTATCCGCAGCTTCGATGTGGAAACGCAGCTATCGAAAGAAAAACTGGAAACGATTTCCATTATTTCGGCACAATCGGGCGGGGGCGACACGACTTTATTCTCCTATCTGCCCGCAAACACATTGCTCGTCCTCCGGCAAGAGGAATGGCTGTTCGACAAAACGCAATCGTTGTGGAACGAAGAGCCTACTTTGACCAACGAGGAAACGTTTTCGTCTATCGAACAGATACGAATGTTGCTGACGCCGGAGGCTGTGATGCGCGAATGGACGGAAAAATACACGAAAATACACTTCAGCATACCGAATAGCTCATCAGCCGGCGCCGGTCAACGCCAAGCCGCCATCGAATTTGCAACCGAGCCTCAATTCTCCTTCCACAAAAATTTCGCATTAGCCGCCTCTTCCTTCAAAGAAAAATTAGACGAAAATTATACCTTGTACATACTGAGCAACAACGAAAAACAAATCAAACGCATCGAATCTATTTTTGAAGACCGGGGCGATAATATTGCATTCACACCTGTTTTGCAAACCCTGCACGAGGGATTTATCGACCACCAACTGCACATTTGCCTATTTACCGACCATCAGCTGTTCGACCGTTTTCATAAATACAACCTGAAATCAGAGAAAGCGCGTTCGGGCAAGATTGCTTTTTCGCTCAAGGAGTTGCAACAGTTTCAGTTGGGCGATTATTTAGTGCATATCGACCACGGAGTGGGCAAATTCGGCGGATTGGTGCGCACGGATATCAACGGCACGATGCAGGAAATGATAAAAATGACCTTCCTCAACGAGGATATTATTTTTGTCAGCATTCACAACCTGCACAAAATTTCCAAATACAAGGGCAAGGACAACGAGCCTCCGCGACTGAATAAACTGGGTTCGGGAGCTTGGGAAAATTTAAAGGAAAAGACCAAGAAAAAGGTCAAAGACATTGCCAAAGATTTGATTCTGCTCTATTCCCAACGGCGCGATGAACAGGGATTTGCCTTCTCGCCCGACACCTATCTGCAAAAGGAATTGGAAGCCTCGTTCATCTACGAGGACACGCCCGACCAACAAAAAGCCACCCACGACATCAAACAAGACATGGAAAGCGTACGACCAATGGACCGCTTGGTGTGCGGCGATGTGGGCTTCGGAAAAACGGAAGTCGCCATTCGGGCAGCCTTCAAGGCGGCGGTGGACGGCAAACAGGTTGCGGTGCTGGTTCCGACTACGCTCTTGGCCTATCAACATTATCATACTTTTCAGGAACGATTGGCCGATTTTCCGGTAACGGTTGATTACATTTCCCGTGCGCGGACAACGAAGGAAATCAATCAAATTCTCCAACAACTGAGAGAGGGAAAAATCGACATCCTGGTCGGCACACACCGCATCATCGGCAAAGATGTACAATTCAAAGATTTGGGACTGCTGATTATTGATGAAGAACAAAAATTCGGCGTAAGCGTGAAAGAGAAGCTGAAACAGTTGAAAGTCAATGTTGATACGCTGACTTTGACGGCAACGCCCATTCCGCGCACCTTGCAATTCAGCCTGATGGGTGCACGCGATTTGTCCAATATCTCAACTCCACCCCCCAACCGCTACCCGATTCAAACGGAAGTGCATCGCTTCAGCGGCGATATTTTCCGCGAAGCGATTAATTTTGAGATGAGCCGCAACGGGCAGGTGTTTGTCGTCAACAACCGCGTTTCCAACCTGCGCGACTTGGCGGGTTTAATCCAAAAAGAAGTTCCCGACGCGCGCATCGCCATTGGCCACGGGCAAATGGAACCGTCTGAATTAGAGCAGGTCATTACCGATTTTTCCAATTACGAATACGATGTCTTGCTTGCTACGTCGATTGTCGAAAACGGCATTGATATTCCGAATGCCAACACGATTATCGTCAACAGCGCCCAACATTTCGGTTTGAGCGACTTGCATCAGTTGCGCGGGCGGGTCGGGCGAAGCAACCGCAAGGCGTTTTGCTATCTGCTTTCGCCGCCGCTTTCCGACCTCACGCCTGAAGCTCGCCGCCGCTTGCAAGCCATCGAAAATTTCTCGGAACTCGGCAGCGGCATCCACATTGCAATGCAAGATTTGGATATTCGAGGCGCAGGCAATATGCTCGGCGCGGAACAAAGCGGATTTATTGCCGATTTGGGTTACGAAACCTACCAGAAAATCTTGACGGAAGCCGTTCAAGAACTGAAAAACGAAGAATTTTCCGATTTATATAAAGATGAAAATCAAGTGGACACGGGAGAAAATTACGTGACGGAAACCAATGTCGAAAGCGATTTGGAACTCTTATTTCCCGCCGATTATATACCAACCGATTCGGAACGCATCCTCTTCTACCGCGAATTGGATGCCATGGAAGACGAATCGGAAATCGCACTCTTCCGCACCAAACTGCAAGACCGTTTCGGCGAGATTCCAAGCATCTGTGAAGAATTAATCCGCATTGTCAGCCTGCGCCGGAAGGCAAAAAAATTAGGCATCGAAAAAATTATTCTGAAGAACGGTAAAATGACGTTGTATTTGGTACAAAATCCCGACTCACCTTATTACAAGAGCGCTGCATTCGACAAATTGTTGGAGTTCGTAAAGAATAACTACCGGCGCTGCCAGTTTTCGGAGAAGAATAACCGGCGCTTGTTGAGTATTCAGCAGATTGATACGGTGGAGAAAGCGATAGAGGTTTTGGACAACACCCGCTAATCGCAACGAGGTCTCGGGCAAGGTGGCGGGAAACTCCGCAAGTCGCAACGAGGGCTCGGGCAAGGTGGCGGGAAACTCCGCAAGTCGCAGCGAGGGCTCGGGCAGGGTTGCAGGTGTTTCGTACTGGCTTGTGGGAGGCACGGACATAAAAAATGCTGAATGTTTGCCAATGCAGATGATTTTTTATCACATTATTTTGTACTTTTGCAAACTATCTCTATTTTTTGATTTAAAACAATATTGAATGATTAAACGATTAAACACGCGTACTTGCATTTTGTTCTTTTCACTTTGCTGTCTGAACAGCCTTTTTGCTCAAAAAGAAATTCCTGTATTTCATTTAACGACCTCTCCGCTTATTCCGGTCAACCATCCGATAGCACTGGATAGTACCGATGTCAACAAAAAACCGTTTGAAACCCACAGACTGTTGCAGAATCAGATTGATTTTGCAGTTGTACGGCAAAGTAAAAACTATTTGGATGCCGGTTTGGACAGTATTTTTCATTTGGAAAAACGAACCGTCCAACCATCCAACCGTGACAAAGCCTTGCAATTGCTGTCCTTCCAATTGGATGCCGACCGCTATTGCAAAGCCAAACTCAACATCCTCTCTACCGACTTTCTGGAAGTGTATGTGAACGGTAAAAAAGAGAAAAGCAAAGAAACATCTGAAGACAGTCTGTCCAAAGCCAAAGCCCTGGTAGTGGCATTGACTTTAGAACCCGGAAGGTGCGAAATCATTATCAAACGTTTGTCAAAAGCCGAAGGAGAATCGCAATTGAAAGCCTCGATAGAGCCTGAGAAGGCCGATTCATTGGCACAAATCAGCCTTTCCACCGACCCGAAAAGACGAATCAATATCTATGATATGATAGAAGGGACACGTCTGGCGGACGGCAGCATCTCTCCCTCAGGACACTATTATCTGATTACGACTTATACCGTTTTCTCAGGAGGTAAAAGAGTATATAATAAAGAACTACGGAAAACAGATACCCATCAAACTTTATACCGTTTTCCGGAAAACATCCATCCGCAATGGGTCAGCGGCAAAGACCAATTGGTGTATGCCCAAAGCATATCGACCGATAAAGATTTGCTGCTGCTGGATATTCCTTCGTTTACCGAAACCGTATTGGCCAACCACATTCAATTCAATTCGTTCCGGCTTTTGCCCAATATGCAAGGCGTTTTGCTTTCAGTCAATGAAGAGATTCCGGGCGATAAGGGTGATTTACGGAGATTGCTTTCTCCGAGCGAACGTAGCGGCTCTTTCCTGAAACGCTCGTCGCTTTTCTTCTATTCGTTTCAAGATAAAAGCTATCAGGCCATCACTTTCGGACGTACCAAAGTAAACTTGAACGATATTCGTCACGACAGCCGGAAAGCCTTGGTGATGACTTCCCGCGAAACAATTACCGAGCGTCCATTTACCGAAGAATCCTTGTTGGAAATCGACCTGCAAACCCTGCAAGTCGATACCTTACTGACCGACTCTTTCCTGCAGGAAGCCGGTTATTCTCCTGATGGAAAGGAAATTCTACTGATTGCCGGTGCAGAAGCCTTCAACGGTATCGGTGAAAAGCTGGCGGAGGGACAAATCTCCAATTGGTACGATTATCAAGCCTATATCTATCGCATACAATCCAAAACTATCACCCCGATTACGAAAGATTTTAATCCGAAAATCGAAAGTGCCGAATGGTCGGCTTATGACAATCACATCTATTTCAGAACGGAAGACAAAGATTGCCTGCATGTATATCAGTACAATGTCAAATCCGGAAAATTTACCTTGTTGAACTTGCCGGAAGACATTATTTCGTCTTTCAATCTGGCTGAAAAGCAGCCGTTAATGCTGTTTCGAGGCGAGAATTTCGACCATGCCTACCGTTTATACACCTATCATTTGAAAACGCAAAAATCCGTATTATTGGCCGATGTATATAAAGACCAATTGGATGAATTGGTTTTGTCGCCGATGAGCGATTGGTCGTTTACATCGTCCCAAAACAACGAGATTGAAGGCCGCTATTATTTACCGCCCAATTTCGACCCGCAACAAAAATATCCGATGATAGTCTATTATTACGGCGGCACTTCGCCCACTTCCCGCACTTTCGAATCGAGCTATCCGTGGCAAGTATATGCCGCATTGGGCTATGTAGTGTACGTAATTGAACCATCGGGCGCTACCGGTTACGGACAGGAATTTGCCGCCCGCCACGTCAACGCATGGGGCAAACAAACGGCCGACGAAATTATCGAAGGTACCAAACAATTCTGCCGCGAACATTCATTCGTGGACAGCACCAAAGTCGGCTGTATGGGCGCTTCCTACGGCGGATTCATGACCCAATACATCCAAACACAAACCGATTTCTTTGCCGCTGCTATTTCTCACGCGGGCATCAGTTCCATCGCAAGTTATTGGGGCGAAGGCTATTGGGGCTATTCCTACAGTGGAGCGGCCAGCGCACACAGCTATCCCTGGAACAATGCCGAGTTGTATATCAAGCAAAGTCCGCTCTTTCACGCAGATAAGATAAAAACGCCGCTCTTGCTACTGCACGGAACGGCCGACACGAATGTGCCCATCGGCGAAAGTATTCAAATGTACAACGCATTAAAAATAGCAGGAAAAGAAGTCGAATTTGTTCAGGTTCAAGGAGAAAACCACGGCGTTAGCGATTACAAAAAACGCATCGAGTGGAATAAAACCATGTACGCATGGTTCGCCAAATGGCTGAAAGACCAGCCTGAATGGTGGGATGCCCTGTATCCTGAAAAATAAATCAATAAAAACATAAAAAATCATGACAAAAGGATTGAAAGAAAAAGCATTGCTTTACCACTCGGAAGGAAAACCGGGTAAAATTGAAGTCGTTCCCACCAAACCTCACAGTTCGCAATACGATTTATCGCTCGCCTACTCTCCCGGTGTGGCCGAGCCTTGTTTGGAAATCGAAAAACACGCGGAAACCGCCTACGATTATACCGCAAAAGGCAATCTGGTAGCGGTTATCTCCAATGGCACCGCCGTTTTGGGATTAGGAAACATCGGTGCATTGGCTGGAAAACCGGTTATGGAAGGCAAAGGGCTTCTGTTCAAAATTTTTGCGGGCATAGATGTGTTCGACATTGAAGTCAACGAAACCGATGTTGATAAATTTGTCGATGCGGTGAAAGCCATCTCCCCTACTTTCGGCGGAATCAATCTGGAAGACATCAAAGCGCCCGAATGTTTTGAAATCGAACGCCGCTTGAAAGAAGAATTGGATATCCCTGTCATGCACGATGACCAGCACGGCACAGCCATTATCTCTTCCGCAGGGATGTTGAATGCCTTGGAATTGGCCGGAAAGAAAATCGAAGACGTCAAAATCGTAGTAAATGGCGCGGGCGCCTCAGCCAGTTCCTGTACCCGCTTGTACATGGCTTTGGGTGCAAAAATAGAAAATATTGTGATGTGCGACAGCAAAGGCGTAATTTCGGTTCGCCGTACGGATTTGAAACCTGAAAAAGCCTTTTTTGCCACCTCGCGCGATGTAAATACTTTGACCGAGGCCATGGTGAACGCAGACGTTTTCCTCGGATTGTCCGTTGCGGATGTCGTAACGCCCGAAATGGTTCAAAGCATGGCTGCCAATCCGATTGTATTTGCTTTGGCCAATCCAAATCCGGAGATTGCTTACGAAAAAGCCAAAGCTTCCCGTGCGGATTTGATTCTGGCCACGGGACGCTCCGATTATCCGAATCAGGTACATAATGTGTTGGGATTTCCCTATATTTTTCGCGGCGCTTTAGACACGCGGGCAACAGCTATCAATGAAGAAATGAAATTAGCGGCCGTGAAAGCCATTGCCGACTTGGCCAAAGAACCGGTTCCCGATGTGGTAAATGCGGCTTACGGCTTATCGGTACTCACTTTCGGCAGGGAATACATCATTCCGAAACCCATGGACCCGCGCTTGTTGACCAATGTGTCGGTCGCGGTAGCCAAAGCGGCCATCGCTTCCGGCGTAGCCAAAAAAGAAATTACCGACTGGGAAAGCTACAAAGACCATTTGCGCGATGTGATGGGCTACGACAACAAACTGATTCGCGAATTAACCGAAATGGCGGTTAAAAATCCGAAGCGAGTGGTATTTGCCGAAGGCTCGCATGAAAACATGTTGAAAGCCGCCGCTCAAGTCCGGGATGAAAAAATTGCTTATCCGATTTTATTGGGCAACGATGAACGCATCCAAAAATTAGCCGCCGAACATCATATTGATTTGGAGGGCATTGAAATTGTGAACTTGCGCCACGACAGCGAAGCGCAACGCCGCCATCGCTATGCCTCCATCTTTGCAGAAAAGCGGGCGCGCGAAGGTGCCACCTTGGATGAAGCCATGGATAAAATGTTCGAACGCAATTATTTCGGCATGATGATGGTCGAAACAGGTGATGCAGATGCGTTTATCACCGGCGTTTACACCAAATATTCCAATACCATCAAGGTAGCGAAAGAAGTCATCGGCATTCGGGAAGGATACAAAACGTTTGGCGCGATGCACATTCTGACAGGTCAGAAAGGCACTTTCTTCCTTGCTGACACCTTGATTAACCGCCATCCATCTACCGAAAATTTGATTGATATTGCCCACTTATCGGCCGAAACGGTCAAGTTTTTTGCTCACGAACCGGTCATGGCGGCTATCTCCTACTCCAATTTCGGTTCGGATACGGAAGGAAGTCCCGCCAGCATGCACGAAGTGGTGCGGGTGATGCAGGAAACCTATCCCAATTTGGCCATTGATGGAGAAATGCAGGTCAGTTTTGCGCTGAATAAAGCCTTGCGTGACCGGAAATATCCTTTCAGCCGCTTGCAGGGTAAAGAGGTAAATACATTGATTTTCCCTAATTTGAGTTCAGCCAATATCGCCCAGAAGATGTTGCAGGAAATGGAAGTCGGAGAAATGATTGGCCCCATTCAAATGGGATTGAAAAAACCCATCCATTTCACGGATATTGAAAGTTCGGTACGCGACATCGTCAATATAACTACGGTAGCAGTAATTGATGCAATCGTTTGGGAACAGATACAAAAGCAAAAATGATTTTAGAAAAAATCTCCTTACTGAATTTTAAGAATATCGAAGAAGCGGAATTGTCTTTTTCTCCTAAAATGAATTATCTTTTTGGGAATAACGGCATGGGGAAAACCAATCTGCTGGACGCGCTTTACTATCTTTCATTCACCAAAAATTACACCAATCTGACCGACTCTCAATTGATTATGCATGACCGTGAATTTATGGTTCTGCAAGGTCTTTACAGCGATAAGGAGGTTGCCGAAGAAATTTATTGCGGTATCAAACGGCGACAGAAAAAGGTTTTCAAACGCAATAAAAAAGAATACGAACGCCTCTCCGAACACATCGGATTGATTCCTTTGGTCATGGTGTCGCCCGCCGACAGCGAATTGATTCAGGGCGGAAGCGATGAACGGCGCAAATTTGCGGATATGCTTATCTGTCAGTACGACAAGGAGTATATGCAGGCTTTGATTCATTATAACAAAGCCTTGCAACAGCGGAATGCACTCTTAAAAACCGCTCCCCACAAGGGAGGAGAGGAAACTCCCCCTTCTGCGGGCTGGGGGGAAGAGATGTTCATCCTTTGGGAAGAACAACTGTCCGCTTATGGTCAAATCATACACAACAAGCGCAAGGCATTTGTATCCGGCTTTTTGCCTATTTTCAACGAATATTATCACGACATCAGCAACGACAACGAAAGCGTGGATTTGACCTACGAATCGCATTTGGACACGCAAGACTTAACTGCGCTACTATCGGAACGCAGGGAACGTGATAAATTATTGGGATTCACCACGGCCGGCATTCACAAAGATGATTTCAATTTCTTGCTGGACGACTATCTGATTCGCAAAATCGGCTCACAGGGACAAAATAAAACCTATCTGATTGCGTTGAAACTGGCGCAATTCCGCTTTTTGGTACAAAAAGGCTCGTCCATTCCCATTTTATTATTGGATGATTTGTTCGATAAACTGGATGCCAAACGGGTAGAAAGCATCATCCGGTTGGTAGCCCAACCCGAATTCGGACAAATCTTCATTACCGACACCAATCGAAACTATTTGGATGGTATTTTGGCCCAAATACAACACAGTTACTGCCTGTTTCAAGTAGAAAAAGGAAACATTCAACCGCAAACCGTAGAATAGTGTGTCGGTTTTTTCACCCCTGTATAGCTGATTTCACCCCGAAAATTGCTTTTTTATCCCTCAAAGCGAGCGATGTCCCCATTTATTTTGTAAATTTTGCATTTTCTTGTTCTTTTGCAGAAAATTTCAAACAATACAATCCATTTCTTATGCAAAATCTATCTTATGCTCACGGACCATCCAATACTCCGTTGATAGGCGAAACAATAGGAGAAAACTTCCGGAAATCGGTAGAAAAATTCGGCAATCGCGAAGCTTTGATTTCCATTGAACAAGCTTATCGCGCCACCTACAAGGAACTTTGGGAACAGACCACCGCATTGGCCAAAGGCTTAATGGCATCCGGCATCCGGCGGGGCGACCGCGTAGGCATCTGGGCTCCCAACCGTTTCGAATGGGTTTTAGTACAATATGCCACGGCACGTATCGGAGCCATCATGGTCAATATCAATCCTTCGTATAAGCCAACCGGTTTGAAATTTGCCTTGGAACAATCGAAAGTCGATTTGTTGATTTCGGCTTCCCATTCGCGCCAAATTAATTTTGTTGAGATGCTGGATGCCATTCGTCCCACTTGCGAATATCCCAAACAAACCATCATCATCGAAAAGGATTGGAATGCTTTACTCTCGGCCGGCGCGGAAATCAGCGATGAAAAATTAGCCACCCGCGAAGAATCACTGCAATTCGATGACTCAATTAACATTCAATACACTTCCGGCACGACCGGTTATCCGAAAGGCGCTACTCTATCCCACCACAATATTCTGAATGACGGTTATTTCTGCGGCGTGCGCATGCACTACACCGAAAAAGAAAAAGTATGCATCCCCGTCCCGCTCTACCATTGTTTCGGCATGGTGTTGGGCAGTATCGGCTGCATAAGCCATGGCGCTTGCATTGTGCTGACAGGCGAAACCTTCCACCCCGACACCGTCATGAAAACCATACAGGAAGAAAAATGCACCGCCCTTTTCGGCGTTCCCACTATGTATATCTCCATGCTGGACCATTATAATTTCAACAAATACGATTTTTCGAGTCTGCGGACAGGAATCATGGGCGGTTCCTTGTGTCCGACCAATGTCATGCGGCAGGTCATCGACAAAATGAATATGACACAAATTACGATTTGTTTCGGAATGACCGAAACATCGCCCATGGTTACGCAAAGCATGGTCAGCGATTCGCTCGAAAAACGGGTCAATACAGTTGGCGTCATTCATGACCATTTGGAAGTGAAAATTGTTGACCCGCAAGGAAACATCCTTCCCAAAGGCGCTGCGGGCGAAGTATGCGTCCGTGGTTACGCCGTTATGATGGGGTATTGGGACAATCCGACCGCCACGTCCGACATGATTGACAAAAATAAATGGCTGCACACCGGCGATATCGGCGAAATGGACGAAGAAGGCTACATCAAAATTACCGGTCGCATCAAAGATACAATCATCCGCAGAGGGGAAAACATCTCTCCGCGTGAAATTGAAGAGTTTTTAATCGCTCACAAAGCCATATCCGACGTCTATGTGATTGGCGTACCCAGCGTAAAATACGGCGAAGAAGTAATGGCGTGGGTCAAAAAACGCGACGAGTCGCTGACCAAGGAAGAACTGATACTGTTCTGCCGCGACCAAATCGCTCCTTATAAAATCCCCAAATACTGGAAATTTGTGGAAGAATTTCCCATGACCGTTTCGGGCAAGGTCCGGAAAGTAGAAATGCGGGAAATTGCTATCAAAGAATTGGCGTTTAACGGGAAAAGTAACTGATTCCGTAAATTT
>JAITXK010000026.1 GCA_031284765.1 Candidatus Symbiothrix sp. | reverse complement strand
TATTGGAGGAATTGGACTTTTCATTTCCGTATTCGCATCAAGTACCTTTTCCGGTAGATGGGCGCGATTATAATGAATCGGTCAACAAGGCGTTTGGATGTGTGTTTGATAAAGCTGCGAATTTCTTATAGATTTATTTCTTATCCAGCAGCTTCTCTTTTTCTTCAATCTTCTTGATACTTTCCACGGCAGGCAAACTTTCGGGCATTACACCACCGAGTTCTTCAATGGTTCGGCGGACGGTTGTACCCACTTCGTAGTGCATTTGACAAGCCTTTGTTTTCCCTTTTATGTTATCCCGACGGAGCTTGTCTTCGGTTTGCGTAGTGCGGAAAAGGTTGGCGGCGAGTTCGGTGCTGCCCATGTAGTCGAGTATTTTTTGACCTTTTCCCAATCCTTTTTGCCGATGAATGTCTTTCAATTTTAATCCGCCATACAATCCTTGATAACCGTAGTCCTGAAAGGTGGCGTAATCTCCCGCATTAATAATACCGGCTTCTTTGGCGGCATCTGCCAAATGCATGTTCTGGCGGATCATTTCATGGCGTAAAAACAGTCGTTGTTCATCTTCCGTAGAAAGCTCATTGTACCCTTCGGATTGCTTGATTTCGGCGATGCGCGTTTGAACGGCAAAGTAA
The DNA here is from genome assembly GCA_031284765.1 of Candidatus Symbiothrix sp. GTDB lineage: Bacteria > Bacteroidota > Bacteroidia > Bacteroidales > Azobacteroidaceae > Azobacteroides. Next base: position 1,889 of record JAITXK010000026.1, on the reverse strand, counting down.
CTCTGTCCCAACGCCACAATCTCTTTATTAGGGTCTGCATTTTGCACGATAAGGTAACATGCATAGCGGGAAAACCGGATAGATTCAATTTGTCTTTTTCCTCCCTTTCCAATCTCTATCATATCGGTGAAGTCAACGAAATGATATTCTACTTTCTGACTACTGTTTTTACATGCAATTTTTGCCCTTTCCACCACCGAAGTAAAATTTCTGTAATCGGTGTATTCCAATACCTTGGCAAGTTCGCGGGAAGTCCAGTATTCTTGTCCTTCGGCATCTGTTTTTTTAATCTGTTCAAATATCGTCTGCCGGCTTCTTTTTAAACTATTCCTTGCCATTTTAGTCATATCATTATATTAACTTTTCCTTTGGCAAATATAATATTATCTACAATCGCCTGCCTTATCTTTATGGAATAAATCAGGACAATCATACGATATTTTTCACCTTGTCGCAGCAGGGTTTTTATTGAATTAATCACTCGTAACATTTCAGTCCGATGTATGGCACCTACCACGGTTACTACCGTTAACAATCAATGTGTGAATTTTTTCCATTGTTTGTTAATCAAAAGTTTAACGGACTATTGCCAAGCGGACTATTGCTATCTTTAAAAAGCCATTTATCTTTGTATCCAACCAACAATCATCCATATCATGAACACTATTTCAACTCGCGTTATTCATGAAATAACCCCTTTATCGGACAAGGATTGTTTCTACATAGCCGAACGCTACAAAACGGAATTTACGTATCCCATTCATAGCCACAAGGAGTACGAATTGAATTTTACGGAGAATGCGGCGGGTGTTCGTCGCATCATTGGTGATTCAGTGGAAATTATCGGCGATTATGATTTGGTGCTTATCACCGGTCAAGAGCTGGAGCATGTATGGGAACAACACGAATGTACCTCTAAAGGAATCCGTGAGATCACCATACAATTTTCTCCCGATTTATTTTTCAAAGATTTTATTAACAAGAATCAATTTGCTTCTATCCAGAGCATGCTGAAAAATGCACAAAAAGGATTGTGCTTTCCAATGTCGGCAATATTGAAAGTGTATCCTTTAATAGACAAGCTGGCTTCCGAACAACAGGGTTTTTATGCTGTGATAAAGTTCCTGACCATACTTCATGAGCTTTCGCTTTGTGAAGAAGCACGCACCTTGTCAAGCTCATCATTTGCCAAAATAAATATTTGTTCCGATAGCCGTCGGGTACAGAAAATACAAGAATACATCAATGAACATTACAGAGAAGAAATCCGATTGAATTTCTTAGCTGATATGGTGGGGATGACGGCGGTTTCTTTCAGTCGTTTCTTTAAGCTTCGCACAGGCAAAACCCTTTCCAATTATATTATAGACATCCGTCTTGGATTTTCCGCAAGGCTGCTGGTCGATTCCACGATGTCCATAGCCGAAATTTGTTATGAATGCGGATTTAATAATCTGTCTTATTTCAATCGTATTTTTAAGAGAGAAAAATTTTGTTCACCAAAAGAGTTTAGGGAAAATTATCGTAAGAAAAAGATACTTATTTGAGAGCCGGTTTATAGTGCATTTATGAGATAAAAAGAATTTGGGCGTGCCCCCCGCCTTGAGGGCGGCGGTCAGGCTATCCGCTACAATGCTTTTATCCTTCACGCGCCTTCGGTTTTCGCTACCGGCGCGCGCCCAAGTATCCCCACAATCAAACCCGGCGAGACGGGCGGAAAATAGAATTTATCTACCTAGCATACCGGAATATGCTACGTAGCATACGGATCGTATGACGGTAGCATACCGGAATTAAAGCCGCATTACCATCGAATTTTATACCGTTTATAAATCTATCCGAAAGTCGTACGCTACGATTATATCCTCAATAAAAAACTTCCTAAAAAT
>JAITXK010000200.1 GCA_031284765.1 Candidatus Symbiothrix sp. | reverse complement strand
ATCCCTCAACCCACCGATGTAAGCATCATCACAACCTATCGCTGCCCGATGCGTTGTACAATGTGCAACGTTTGGCAAAATCCGACGAATAAATCAGATGAAATCACGCCGGATGAAATCAAATGCCTGCCGAATGTAAAATTCATTAACCTGACCGGAGGAGAACCGTTTATCCGGGAAGATTTGGATGAAATAGTGAAAGTGTGTTTTACCAAAGCACCGCGTGTGGTCATTTCTACATCCGGTTGGTTCGAAGATAGAGTGATTGATTTGGCTCGCAAATTTCCAAACATCGGCATCCGAATCAGTATCGAAGGTCTTGCCTGCAAGAACGACGAACTTCGCGGTAAAGAAGGGGGATTCGACAAGGGTCTCCGCACGTTATTGACCTTAAAAGAGATGGGTTTGAAAGACATTGGTTTCGGCTGTACGGTGTCCAACAATAACTCGGCCGATATGCTTTCTTTGTATCAACTTTCCAAATACCTGGGCTTGGAATTTGCCACCGCTGCTTTTCATAATTCCTTTTATTTTCACAAACACGATAACGAAATTACCAACAAGGAAGAAGTCTGCGGCAATTTTGAAAAATTGATTAATCTGCAATTGAAGGAAAATCATCCCAAATCGTGGTTTCGCGCTTTTTTCAATATGGGATTGATAAATTATATCGAAGGCAACCGCCGCATGTTGCCTTGCGAAGCCGGATTGGTCAACTTTTTCGTCGAGCCGTACGGCGATGTCTATCCATGCAACGGGTTGGAAGAAAAGTACTGGAAAAAAAGCATGGGAAATATCCGAACAACGCCCGATTTTCAACAGATATGGAACAGTGAACAAGCACAAAAAATACGCGAAGAAGTGCGTACTTGTCCTAAAAACTGTTGGATGGTCGGCACGGCTTCTCCGGTGATGAAAAAATACCTCAAAGCTCCCTTAGTTTGGAGCATGAAAAATAAATTGCGGAGTTTGGCCGGCAAACCGGCCGTGTTGGACAAATGCTATTACAACGTGGGACAAGACCCTCGGCAAGGCAATTTGAGGCAAGGAACAGAATAATCGCGGTTTACCTCTCGTATTCCACAAACACAAACGCATACGGATTTCGCTCATCCACCCAATGCACTTCCCTACTCACTTCCCGCCACTCGCGGTAATGAATTGCAGGGAAAAATGTATCGGCTTCGGGAAACTCCGCTTGAATTTTTGTCAAATACAATTTGTCGGCATCCGGTAAAATTTGCGTATAGATTTGCGCCCCACCAATGATAAAAATTTCTTCCTCATCCATCAATTTCAACAAGGCATAATCCAAGGATGGATACACTTCCGCACCTTCAATCCGTAACTCTTTGTTGCGACTGATGACGATGTTCCGACGATTGGGCAGTGGTCCTTTAGGCAACGATTCAAACGTTTTGCGACCCATAATTACCGGATGACCGGAAGTTACTTCCTTAAAATGCTTCAAATCGGCAGGCAGATGACACAACATTGCGTTATCTTTACCGATTTCGTTGTTTTTGCCGATGGCAACGATGATGGATAGTATCATACAGCTACAATTCCTTTAATATGTGGATGCGGGTCATACCCTGTTAATTCAAAATCTTCATATTGAAAATCAAATATGTTTCTAACATCGGGATTGATTTTCATCTCCGGCAACGCACGAGGCTCGCGTGTCAACTGCAGTTTTACCTGTTCCAAATGATTCAGATAAATATGTGCATCGCCCAAAGTATGCACAAAATCACCCGCTTGCAAACCGGTTGCCTGCGCCATCATTTTCAGCAACAAAGCGTAGGAAGCAATATTGAACGGAACACCGAGAAAAATATCCGCACTTCGCTGATACAATTGCAAGGATAACTTGCCATCGGCCACATAAAACTGAAAAAAACAATGGCAAGGCGGCAGTTTCATCGCAGGAATATCGCCCACATTCCATGCACTAACAATCATCCGGCGTGAGTCGGGATTGTTTTTAATCGTGTTCACGACTTCCGAAATCTGGTCAATATGTCCACCCGAATAATCGGGCCACGAACGCCACTGATAGCCGTAAATGGGACCTAAATCGCCGCTCACATCGGCCCACTCGTTCCAAATGCGCACGCCGTTTTCGTTCAGGTAGCGGATATTCGTCTCTCCGTTCAAAAACCAAAGCAATTCGTAGATAATGGACTTCAAATGCAGCTTTTTGGTTGTCAAAACCGGAAACCCATCGGCCAAACGAAAACGCATCTGGTGACCAAACACGCTGAGAGTGCCTGTGCCTGTGCGGTCTTCTTTTTTGGTGCCTTCGGAAAGGACTCGTTGTAATAAATCTAAGTATTGTATCATAAATGATTGAATTTAATACACCATTTTCGTTATCAATTGTTCTAAAAAACCGGAATAATAAAAGGGAACATTAATCAAATCGAAGGTTTTTCCCTGCTGTGTAGTGACCTTATCAACCGATAGAGGATTAGACCAAATCCGTATCGCTGTGGTCTGATTACTGCTGTCCATAAACAGATGCAATGATTTCAATTTGGAATTATGTCCCGATTTTACTTCTACCGGAATCATTTTACTATCGTATTGTACTACGAAATCCACTTCGGCATCCGAGCCTTGCTTATCCCGCACCCAAAAATTCCGTTTAGAAGAAACCCTGTTGTCTGATGCCAGCAGTTCTTGCGCCACTATCTGCTCGGCAATCGCCCCTTTCCACACATCGATGATGTCTTTCGCCCCGAATACTTCTTTTTGGATACCTGCGGAATAATTTACCAAACCTGTATCCAACCAAAACAATTTGGGCGAACGTTTCAAATCAGGATAGGCCGGAAGATTCGTATGCGTAGTAGGATAAGTCAATTCCAATAACATGGTTTTTTCTAATGTACGAAAAGCTTCGCCCATTTCCCGTGCCTTATAAGAAGAACCGGCAAATCCACCCAAAGCAATTCTTCGACCGGCAAATGTCCATCCTTCTTCCAAGATATAACGGATGATATGAGTCATTACTTCACTTCTTGAATATTTTTCCACATCGTCTTTATATCCCGATAACAAAGTTTCATATATCTCATTGACAGCTACCAAATCTCTATTTTCCGCATAATGAGCCACCACTTCGGGCATTCCTCCGATGAAAGTATAACGGTTGAATAAATCCATGGTCTTAGCGTGCATCGGTTCAGGTATCTCAGTGACACAGAGCGCTTTTTCTAATTCCGTTTCGCCTACTGCTCCTAAAAATTCATTAAACATACAAGGGCGTATAGCCATATATTCCACTCGTCCTACAGGAAAAGAGATATGCGTACCTATCAAACTTTCCAACAACGACCCGGCACCGATGACATGGATAAAAGGGACTTGCTCGTAAAAATATCGAAGTTTTGCTACGGCTTTCAACGAATTTTGTATTTCGTCTATAAACAACAACGTTTTCCCTTCTACACGAGGTTGTCTGCAATAAAGATAAATGGAAGAAAGCAGCACATCCATATCCCGTGTGGTTTCAAACAATGCAGCGGCTTCTTCATCCTCTAAATTGAGATATAAATAGGTGTCAAACAACTTGCTGAATGACTGTACCAAGGTTGTTTTTCCTACCTGACGGGCACCTCGCAATATTAATGGTTTACGCTTTTTTTTCTCTGCCCATTTTTGCAATAAATAAAATGCGTTTCTTTCAAACATAATTCACTGTTTATTAATCTGTTTCAGAAGGCAAAGATAAGCATTTGTTTCAAAATGACGGTATAAATTGGCGATTTTTGTTTCAAAATGACGGTATAATTTGCTGATTTTTGTTTCAAAATGACGGTATAAATCTAAAAATCACTGTTTGAACCCTCTACCAAACACACTCAACGGCAACCGCCTCCCGCCCCCGTCCGCCAAAAATAATTCCCCAAACTCCATACGCAAATGGTTGGGAAAATAGTCCCGGATTAAGTTCTCTGCAATCAACGAAGAAAACCCCATTGAATAGAGATTCAATACACAAAAAGTGCTCGTTTCATCCGCCAGTTGCCCACAAGCGTCCATCAATTCGGCAATGTTATCTTCCAGAATCCATCTTTCGCCTTCAGGGCCGCGGCCGTAAGCCGGTGGGTCTAAAATAATACCCTGATAGCGTTTTTCGCGTTTCGCCTCACGCTTCACAAATTTCAACGCATCTTCGCATACCCAGCGGATATTGTCCAAAGCGGAAGCCTCCATATTTTCGCGCGACCAATTCAGGACTTGTTTGACCGAATCGACATGCGTAACATCCGCTCCGGCCGCCTTTGCCGCCAAGGAAGCACCTCCGGTATAGGCAAACAGATTTAAGACTTTGGGAGATGCGTTTTTCAGATTGCGAACCGCATCGTAAATATAATTCCAATTACCCGCCTGTTCCGGAAAAATGCCGACATGCTTGAAAGCCGTCAATCCCAGACGAAAACGCAATTTCATCTCTTTATAAGTATAGAAAATAAACCACTGTTGCGGCATATTTGGACGAAGTATCCATTCGCCTGTTTCGTTGCCTTCCACACCTGAATTGCCTTTTGCCTTTTTAAACCATGCATCCGTTTGTCGCTCCCAGTCTTTCTCAGACAGTGATTTACGCCAGACGGCCTGCGGTTCGGGACGGCGCAAAATGTATTTCCCAAAACGCTCCAATTTTTCGTAAGCGCCCGAATCAATCAATGCGTAATCAGACCAATTTTGTGGAGAAAGCAGTTGCATATCATTTGAATTGAACTGCAAAAGTAAGGGTTTTAATTGATTTTCTAAACAATAATGCCTATACTTGCATTTTATTATTAAATAATTTTACCGTTATGAATAATTTTTCTGTAATAGTCCTCGTAGGAGGAATCGCCCAAAATTCGCTCAACAAGCAGTTGTACAATGAGGTAGTAAAGCACAATACAACTTCTTTGACTTTTCATTCTTTTGATATTGCTTCGTTACCGTTTTATTCGCAAGACATTGAAAATAATCCGCCGGAAAGCGTTGTACAACTGAAACAGACAGTACAACAAGCCGATGCGGTTTTGCTCATTACACCGGAATATAATCGTTCATTCCCCGGCGTATTGAAAAATGCGTTGGATTGGTGTAGCCGTCCCTACGGACAAGGCTTGTGGCAAAGCAAACCGGCAGGCATTATGGGGGCTTCTCCCGGAAAAATAGGAACAGCCATCGCACAACAACAATTGCGGACAGTTTGCAATTTTTTAGATATGCGGCTCATGAATCAACCTGAATTTTATTTGGATGCTTCCACGGCAATGGATGAAAACGGATTACTTCCCGCATCCGTAAAATTTCTGCAAAGGTATTTGTCAAGTTTTCAGGATTGGATTGAGAAACAACATCAGCAATTCAAATAAAATCTCAAGCAGGAATAGGACGCCAAAAACGATAGCGTAATAAAGTCCATATAGCCTCCACTCCATCATACCATTGTATTTTTTTTCCCTCTTCAATGGAACGGGGATAATAATGAATGGGAATTTCCTTGATTTTACATCCCAATTTTGACACTTTCGCCGTTATCTCCGGACAAAACTCAAAACCGACACATTGGAGTGGGATGGATTTCAAAAGGGTGGCATCAAACATTTTATAACAAGTCGGCTCGTCGGTCAAATGCTGCGAATACAGAATATTGGCAATCCATGACACCAACTGTCCGCCCCAATAAAAACGCTGATAGGAATGTCTATTCTTTTTATACAGAAAACGGGAGCCATATACCACTTGGTATTCCCCTGAAAGAATATAGGGTAGTAACAAATTGTAATCATCCGGATTATACTCCAAATCTGCATCTTGAATAATAATAATATCTCCTGTTGAATGATTTATAGCTGTACGCAAAGCATATCCTTTGCCTGCATTTTTGTCAAGCCTGATGTATTTTATACACATTTCAGGATGGGAGGATATAAAATTCTTTACTTTTTCCGGCGTACTATCTGTTGAATGGTCGTCAACCACAATAATTTCTTTGGACACACACTCCGACAAAATGGTGTTTTTTATTTTTCCTAAAATGATGCTTATCGTTTTCTCCTCGTTATATGCAGGTATCAGTATAGATAATGTGGACATTTTAAATAGTTTTAGTTGACGTTGTCAAAGATTTGGTAATGTATTGCAGCGCATCACGCAGTATCACCAGCATGAAAGCCAATGACGGCGCATAGAAAGGCATGGAATATCTCCATGTCGTATTGGGAGATGCCACAACGGAACCGCCAATGTAAATAACAATGAAACCGATGAGCGTAAGTAACAAGAAAAACTTCTCCCGTTCTTTGCTGTATTTTTTGATGTTGAAAGCAAAAAACAGCGTACACAAGACGCCGGCAATCCAATATACAGAATGGAAGACATGCCGCAAACTGTTTACAAATGGGAAGATAGTTGCGGGATGTTCATGCGTTACGGGAGTAATTTCAAAATAATCCTCAGTAAACTTTTCGGACTGAAAGGGATTGTTCCAATCTGTTATGTCTTGGTATTGATATAGAAATACACTGCAAAAACTGGGAACAATATAACGTTTCACATATTGAAAGGGATATCGTAAGGCGATTTGCTTGGCATAACTTTCAAAAGTAACTCCCACTTTGGCGAAGCATAAGGGGTAGGAGCTATTTTGTTGTTGTATTCGATAAAACAGATATTGTTTGAGTGGCAAAGATTTATCCCACATGGGAGAGGTTCCCAACATACTTTCTATGGAGTAAACGCTGTCTGGAAACTGCATAAGAAACTGATGCAATTCGCGTTCCTTTTTTCCTTTGATTGTTTGCAAATGAAGGTCGCGTGCATCGGGGAGTAT